>CACLQD010000003.1 GCA_902609025.1 uncultured PS1 clade bacterium | reverse complement strand
TTACAAAATGGGCCCTAGAGCAATGCCAAGTCAAGTGCCTATAATTCCTGATCAATCTCTTGAAGAACAGAAGAAAGCAAGAGAATTTTTTAGTAAATGGGACAAACCATTTCTAAGTGTTTTTGCCGGTGATGATCCTGTAACAAATGGAATTGAACAAGATGTATTAAATATGTGTCCAAATGCAAAAAGCGCACCCCATATTGGTGGGGGCCATTTTTTTCAATGGAAAAGGTCTAAAAAACTTTCAGGGATTCTAATAGACTTTATAAAGGAAAATAAATGAAGAATTTTGTAATTATTATTAGTGTATGTATAATTTTAGTAAGTGTTGGTTGGAATTATCGAGCAAATATTATTTTTGAAATATATCCCCTTATTCTTGAAGCGCGAGGGTCTGGAGAAAGGTCGGAATTATCTGTAAAAGAAATTAATGGAGTTGAGATTATGGAAGTAAAAAATGCATTAGTACCAAATGATGAGCAAATGAAAGGTTTTATGGAAGGTGATATTGATACACCTATATTTATGGTTAATTTATTAAAATTTAAAGATAAAGCAGAATATGAAGATGGAAGGGAAACTAATTTAACCGGTGAAGAGGCTTACTTAATTTATGGACAAGAAGTGCAAGGACATCTCAAAAAAGTTGGAGCTGAACCAATTTTTTCAGGAAGAGTTGAACGGTTGATGTTAGGCGAAGTAGGGGAACTTTGGGATGTAATCGCAATTGCTAAATATCCCAGCCGAAAAGCTATGATGGAAATGATTATGGATGCGGATTATAGAGAAAGTGAAAAACATCGTGCCGCAGGTTTAAAAGGCCAACTTAATATTGAAACTAAAACAGGAGAGTTTGGTTGGTAGATTTTTTTAATAAGATATTTCCTGAAAACGCGAACAATAACTATTCAGGAAATAGAATAGCCCTATGGGCACTTATACTATTTCTTACTCTTATGACTTGGCGCTCAGCAATACATATGTTTTTTGAACCCTTTGGATTGCATGAAATTGCAAATATTGTTGTTTTGACGGGTGATCCCGATCCTATGCCATTAATTTATCGTTTTTTCTCTATTTGGGGATTTGCCCAATTAATTTTTTGTATTGCTTGTTGGATTGCAATCATTAAATACCGGTCATTTATACCATTAATGTATTTATTTTGGATTTTTGAGTGGGGATTAAGAGTTATTTATTATCCATTTTTTGGTAGAGGTGGTGATGTGATTAATGATTATAATACAGCAGGTACGCCTGGTTTTTATATGGCTCCATACATTCTGATCTTATTGACAATATTTTTTGTTTTATCTTTAAAGAGAGCAAATTGAAAATAATTAAATATATAATTCTTATATTAGTAATATTTCTAATTAGCTTATTCGTTTTATCTAGAGTTCCTGCAATTCAGGATAGAGTTGTAACAAATGTTATAAAAAACGTCCTTTCAAATCCAGTTTCTTTACCTGATGATGGACTAAGTGCTTTAGTTTGTGGCAGTAGATCTCCTTTACCTTCACCTGGAAGAGCTGAAACCTGTATTATCATTAAGGCTGGTCAGAACTTGTATGTAGTTGATGTTGGTGATGGCAGTATTAGTAATTTGAGAAATTGGGGAGTAGATCTAACTCCTGTGAAGGCCGTTCTTTTTACACATCTTCATTCTGATCATATATCTGATCTTGCTGATTTACACTTAAATACATGGGTTAATAATCCTACTAAATCTGAAAAATTAAAAGTTTATGGACCTGAAGGAGTTGAAGATGTTGTTAATGGTTTTGAGGACGCATATAAATTAGATTACCAATTCAGAAATGAGCACCACGGAAATAAGGTCGCTCCACTTAATTTTGCTGGATACGAAACATTTACCATTGATTTATCAAATCCAATTATAATTGACGATAATGGTTTGAAAGTAACTGCTTTCAAGGTAATTCATGATCCGATTGAACCGGCTTTAGGTTTTCGTTTTGATTATAAGGGAAGGTCTATTGTAATAAGCGGTGATACAATATCTACGGAAAATACAATTAAGAATTCTAAAAATGCTGATGTTTTATTTCATGAGGCACAAGCTAACCACATTGTAAAAATTTTGGAAAATGAAAATAAAAAAGTTGGCAATAATTTAGCTGCAAAAATTATGGCTGATATAGTGACTTATCATACAACGCCTATTGAGGCCGCTGAAATTGCAAATCAGGCAAATGTGAAGCATTTGGTTTTTTATCATCTTACTCCTGCACCAAGAAATGCTTTGATGGAGAGAATGTTTGTTAGAGGTGTGAATGATATTAGAAAGGAATGGACATTATCTGATGACGGAACATTGGTAATTTTACCGCCTAATTCTGAAAAGATTGAAATCACAAAAATAAATTAAACATGATTTTTTTGATAATTAAAATAATAGTAACTGCCGGTCTTATAGTCCTTATTAGTGAAATTGCCAAAGTTAATGATAAGCTAAGTGGCCTAATAGCCGCAATGCCTATAATGACATTGCTTATTATTTTATGGATGTATTATGATGGAAATTCTGATGAAAAAATTTCATCACATGTGTCCTACACATTGCTTTATATTGTTCCAACTATACCAATGTTTTTAATTTTTCCTTTTGTCATCTCAAAATTTGGTTTTTATATAGCTTTTTTAATAAGTATTTTAGTAACAGTGATTTCTGTAACAATTCTAAATTTTTTAATAAAAATTTAATTTTATAACGATTTTTGAAAACCTATTATAAATTTAGCTTCATTCTTCATTTGTAAACCACTTTTATCTTGGTCAATGGGTATAATATACTCGATTGCTAACCTATCAGAGTGTTTTCCAGGTAAAAAATTTGTTATGAAATTAAAACCTATTCCGATGTTTAAGATCTCACCACCATAATTTCTTGGATTTGCTGTTTGAACAGGGGCCATTATATTTTCATTTTTTCCGTTTATTGAATCAGTATCTAAATAATTTAACCTTAATGAATATGAAATATTGTCATTAAATGAACCTTGAAACCAAAGGTTATATTCAAATTCATCGCCAAAATTCCAGTCTTCTTCTTCAATACTTTTTCTAAAAAAAATTTGGTTACCTAAAACAAAATTATTTATTTTAGTAACATTTGTAACTCCAGTTAATAATCTTAAAGCTTTATCACTTGGCTGCATACCGTATGGCAAAGTAATTGAGGTATTTGTGTTCATTGGCGTTAAAACCATTCCTTTTTTTGTATTTTCACCAATGCTTTTCTCTAATCCACCTATTAAATGCCATCTTGAGCTTTCACTTTCATGAAGATTAAATAATGCTGATAATGATATTTTTGATAAATCTGATGATGAGGTTTCGAATGATCCTAAATAGTTTCTATTCATCATTCCTCTATATGTATCCAATTCCATTTCCTTTTCATTGAACATTGCCATGCCCATTAGAGTTATTTTATCAGATGGCGCATACATCGCCCCAAGCATAATCATTCTCATAGTCATTTTTCTTGGAATTACACTTAGATTTTTAGGCATTTTCATTGATGACATTTCCATCATAGGCATGTCGTTCATAGAAGACATTTTGAAAGAAGGATTAGGCTGATTTAAAACTTCAATATCTGAAATATTTTTGCCATCCAAAGTATTTTTTTTCATTTCCATATTCGATACCCTAAGAGATATCATCCACTCTCCTTTTTTATGGAAATGATCAGCCATTAAGCCTATTGGGCCATGTCCAATAGCAGTCGACATTGCCGATATATTGATTGAAAACAATAGAATTGATAATAAAAGTAATAACCTAACCATTTAATTCTCCCTACACTGCAACGAAAATAAGTCCTATTGTAGAAACTGCAATGTTTATATTAAGATAAATTGTCGCGCATTGTTCGGAAACAATTTCTAATTTCATTTATAAAAATTTCAGGTTGTTCAAATGCTGCAAAATGACCGCCTTTTTCTAATTCATTCCAATAAACAATATTTGAGTAGACTTGTTCGGCCCAAGCTTTTGGAGTACGAGAAATTTCTTTTGGAAAAATACTACAACCAATCGGTAGTGTAAGCTTTTCGTTAGGATTTCCTCCAAATGATCCAAAGCTCTCCCAATAAAGACGTGCTGAGGACGCTCCACTTTTTGTTAACCAGTAAAACATAATATTATCGATTAACTCTTCTTTTGTAAGAACGTTTTCTGGATGGCCATCACAATCAGTCCATTCATAGAATTTTTCTATTATCCAAGCCGCTTGACCAATTGGGGAGTCTACAAGGCTATATCCTAAAGTTTGTGGTCTTGTACTTTGCTGTTTAGAATAACCAGATCCCCATTCTTGATAATAATTTAAGCCTTCAAATGCAATTTTATCTCTTTCACTTGGATTTTCCATAGCCTCCTTAGTTGGTGGAGCAAAAGGCATGTTAACATGTAGTCCTAAACAATTACCTTTGTTCTGCTTTCCAATAGCAATTGTTATGGCTGAACCCCAATCACCACCTTGCGCGAAGTAATTTTTATAGCCAATTTTATTCATTAATTGGTTCCAAATTTCAGCAATTTTATCAACTCCTGTTCCATCCTTTGATGGTTTGCTAGAAAATCCATATCCAGGAAGAGTAGGGCACACAACATGGAATGCATCTTCTTTCTTTCCTCCATAATTAAGAGGATCAACAAGAGGTCTTATTATTTTATGAAATTCTACAATTGAACCAGGCCAACCATGGCTCATAATTAATGGTGTTGCGTTTTCAATTTCACTTTTAACATGAACGAAATGAATATCAAGTTCATCTATAGTCGTAATATATTGATCAAAAGAATTATAATACTTTTCTCTTTCTTTCCAGTTATAGTTATTAATCCAATATTCACTAACTTCTTTCATATAAGATAAAGGGGTTCCTTGGTTCCAGTCGTTTACAGTTTCTTTTTCTGGCCATCGGGTAGATTCGATTCTGCTTCTTAATTTATTTATATCTTCATCAGCAATTTCGATTTTGAAAGGTTTTATTTCTGACATTGTTTTATTATTCTCACTTATTATTTAAATTATGCCAAAATTTATGCTTAAATAAAAATATATTTTTAAAGGGGAAGACTATGAGTGATCATGTAGCGGATAGAATTGCTTTACAAGATGTTATGCTTAGATATGCAGCAGGTGTTGATGAGCGTGATTTTGATCTTTATTCTTCATGTTTTATCGAAGATGTCGAGATTTTAGATTTTGGTGAACAACCTATAAATGGAAGAGATAATTGGGTTGAATATGTGAAAGGTGCGCTATCAAATTATGGCCCTACTCAACATATGCTAGGCCCCCAACTTGCCTCAATTAATGGCGATGACGCCCACTGCAGAACAGATGTTCAAGCTTTACATTATCTTAAAGAACCTGAGGGTGAAATACTTACTCTTTGGGCAACATATGAAACAGATATGAAGAGAGTTGATGGAGATTGGAAAATATATCGTCATAGATTGGTTTCTAGAGGAATTCGTCAGCAATAATGTTTTTAAATACAAAAATACCACCACCAGTAGTAACAATATTATTTGCTATTATGATTTTCTATTTTTCAGACAATTTTCCATCTGTCGATTTACCCTTTAAAATATATATTTCAATATTTTTTATACTATTAGGTTTTTTTGTAACTTTTTCTTCAGCAAGAAATTTTAAAAAGAAAGATACAACTGTTAATCCTATGAAACCCAATGAGACCTCTAAATTAGTAACTGATGGTTTTTTTAAGATTACACGTAATCCTATGTATTTAGGTATGTTGTTGTTTTTATTAGGTTTATCTATTTATAACGGTTTAATTGTAGGTCTAATTTTCTTACCCTTATTTGTTGGATATATTACTTACTTTCAAATTATTCCTGAAGAGAATGCCATGCTTGAGCTCTTTGGTGAAGAATTCAAAGTATATATGAAAAAAGTTAGGCGATGGATTTGATAAATGGCTGATATAAAACACTTGAAAGCCGATGCATCTCAAGAGGATATCCTGAGTGTCATTGATCAAGATGCAGCATTAATCTTAGATGATGTTCTAGATAATGATTTATTAAGCCAGATTAAAGATGAGCTAGATCCTTATTTAAATAATTATATTAAAGGAAAGACTGAATTTACTGGTTTTGAGACTAAAAGAGTAGGAGGCTTGTTAGCAAGATCAGTTGGTTGCCAAAATCTAGCTCTTCATCCCCTTATAAATAATCTAGCTTGTAATTTCCTTGAACCTTATGGTGATGGGTATCAACTTCACTTCACTTCAGCCGTTAGTATTGGTCCTGGAGAATCAAAACAGATACTTCATCGCGATAGGGGTATCTGGGGTGGATATATTCCAAGAAAAATAGAAACTCATTTCAGTACAATTTGGGCTTTAACTGATTTCACTAAAGAAAATGGTGCTACTCAAGTTGTTCCAGGTTCACATAAATGGGATAAAGATAAAACTCCTAGTGAGCATGAAATTGCTTATGCTGAAATGTCTTCTGGCTCAGTATTGCTTTATACTGGGACTGTTCTTCACGGAGGTGGAAAAAATTCCACTGATACTGAGATTAGAACTGGAGTTTTTATGCATTATGCTTTGAACTGGTTAAGGCAAGAGGAAAATCAGTATCTATCTCATCCTCCTGAAGTCGCTAAGAATTTTTCACCTGAATTAAGATCGCTAATTGGATATTCTAAAGGTGGATATGTACTTGGTTTTTACACTGACCCTGATGATAAAAAAGGAACAATGGACTCGGTAAGTCCTGAAAGAATTTTTGGAGAAAAAATAGATGATTTTTCATCATTGCCTCCGCAAAGTGATTTAGTAAAAGATACTTCATAGCGAATTTCAATGATTAAAAAATTAGATAATAAAGTTGCTATAATTACCGGTGGGGCTGGTGGAATAGGAAAGGCAACAGCAATAGAATTTTTAAATGAAGGCTCTGATGTATTACTTTTTGATTTAAATGAAAGCGACTTAAAAAACTTGTGCCAAGAAATTGGTTCTAATCACCTCAGCTATTGCACAGGTGATGTAACATGTATTGAGGATAATTTAAGAGCTGTAGAAATAGCAAAAAAGAAATTTGGTGGTCTTGATATTTTTGTTGCAAATGCAGGTATTGAAGGTGATGTTAAAAATTTAGAAGATTATGACATTGAAAAATTCGATCAAGTCATGGCTGTAAATGTGAAAGGGCCTTTTTTAGGATTAAAGGCATCCATTCCGGCACTAACTGATAGAGGAGGCGGAAGTTTTATTATAACTTCTAGTATAGCAGGTTTATCTGGTGCACCACAAATAGGTGCCTATGCAACAAGTAAGCATGCCGTAATTGGTTTGATGAAATCTGCTGCAAAAGAATGCGCTGACAAAAATATAAGAGTAAACACAGTTAACCCTTCTCCGGTTGAGACAAGAATGATGAGAAGTCTAGAGGAAGGATTGATGCCGGGTGAATCTAAGCAAGCAAAAGATCTTATGGAATCTAATATTCCATTAGGTAGGTATGGTAAACCGGAAGATGTAGCCAAAGTAATGCTTTTTCTTGCAAGCGATGATAGTTCATTTGTTACAGGCTCAGTTTATACTGTTGATGGAGGAAGCACTGCTTAAGGCTTAAAAGGACCCTTTGCAATATATTTATCCATTGTTTGATGGTAATGTCTAAGCCTACTTTCTTGATAATTTGCATATGTTAATTTACCAGATTTACTAGCTCGAATACCTCTTTCAACCTCAGGTATGTTACCCATATCTTGATCAAAAATAAAACCTATACCAGTTAATTCTTCAGCATCATCCCAGTTTTCATCTTCATTAAGATAATGTATTGGGATTGGTTCATATTTTTCTTGCTTATCAGGATCTTTATGATTTCTTTGCAAAAACATAGCTTCCATTATTGCAGAGTCTTCTCTATTTCCATTTGGTCGAAATCTATAGATAAGGTTTCTTGGAAAGCCACCCCAAGGTGAAAAATTTGGAAATACATTATAAACTATTGCATCAAGCATTTCTGCATCTGATTTATCAGAGTAATCATGCCCATCGGCTTCTTCAAAGGCATCTCTCATTGATTGAGCTGCAACCTTTCTAGCTTCTTCGCCTTCTGGAACAAGAATCTTATCATCTGCAGCCATTCGACCAGATCCATAAAATATGGTGTCTAGTATTTCCTGCTCATCTACATTTTTCAAATTTGGACTTGGTTTTCCTGTTAAAGCAATATTTCTGTTCATATGATCGCCGTAAATATCATAACGTGCATTTTCATCTGCCTGGAAAGGTAAAATTTCAGGATGAATTAATGTTGCATGAAAAGACTCCATAAATGCTTCTTGAACTGTCTTCCAGTTACCTGGAACTACTTTTGAAACATGAATAACTTTTTTACAATCACCTAGATTCCATCTTTTATGATGTTCCGGAAGAGGAGCAAGGTATTCTTCTAGTGAGACAGCTTTATCATCCATATTAATAAATACAAAACCTTCCCAAATCTCAACTCTAACTTCTGGAAGTTTAAAATCTCTATCTTTTATGTGCTGAAAATCCCATGGAGCAGGAGTAAATTTTAATGATCCATCTAAATTCCAACAAAAACCATGAAAAGGACATTGTAAATCCTTACCAAATCCACGTTCAGTCTTAATTCTTCTTCCTCTGTGCAAACAGCTATTATAAAAAGCTTGAATTTTATCTTCCTCAGATCTCACAATTAAAAAAGACCAATCAAGTATATCGTAAACAAGACTATCGCCAACTTCAGGAATATCCTCTACTCTGCAAGCAAATTGCCAGACTCTAGTCCACATGCAGTCTCTTTCCTTTTCAAAAAATTCTTTAGAAATATATCTGGAAGTATCTATATCTTCAGAGCCAAGATATTCATAAGTTTCCTCAACCATAAATTCAGGTACTGTTTTTGCATCTTCCATTAAGTATTCTGTATAGCTAATATCTGGCGATCTTTCGTCACCAGTTTTAACAACTGAAAGATTTTGTTTTTCTTTTTTTATTTCACTCATAACAACACTATATATAACATTCCCTAGTTTTTATGTTAATTTTTAATTTTAGCAAGAAAAAATGATATTTTTTGAAACAATTTTTTTACTCAAAAAAAACTGTAATTTCATTATATTTTAACCTAGACTATAAATTAATTGAGCTTAGTAATTAATTAAAAAGGGGGTTTTCTATGAGTATTATGGAAGAAAAATTAGCTATAAGAGAGCTATTAGATCGATACTGTGATGGCGTTAATCAAAGAGACGCTAGCATCTGGGGTAGCACATGGTCAGAAAATGCTATCTGGGAAATTCCACATTTAGATATCAAAAATGAAGGCAAGGAGACAATCATTAATGTTTGGAATGAGGCTATGAAAGGATATCCATTTGTACATATGATCGCTCAACCTGGTTTTATTAAAATTGATGGCGATAAAGCTTCCATGAGAAGTTACACTATTGAAACTGCAGTTTTACCTGATGGAACTGAATTACGACCTTGTGGTCAATATGATGATGAATGCATTAAAGAAAATGGAGAATGGAAATTTTCTAAAAGATCGTTTAGCAATCTTTATGGAGAGTAATTATAATGAATAAAATTATACCTACACCAAGAGATAAGCACCCTGATCCCGCACTAAGAGGAGATAGGATTTCAGGTGAAAGATATTATTCAAAAGAATTTATGCAAAAAGAATGGGACCATATGTGGACAAAGGTATGGCAGATTGCAGGGATTGCATCTGAAATACCAGAACCCGATGATTTTTTTGTCTATAAGATTGGTTTGGAAGAAGTTTTAGTAGTTCGTCAAAAAGATAACTCTATAAAAGCTTTTTACAATGTTTGTCCTCATAGAGGAAATATATTGGTTCATGTTGAAAATGGATCATTAGATACATTTAAATGCACTTATCATGGATGGGAGTACGATACTGAGGGAATTTTAAGGAATCTTCAAGATCCTGAGGATTTTGATAATGGTAACCCTTGTGGAAAAATTAAATTAAAAGAAATTCATTGCGAAGTTGCTCTAGGTTTTGTTTGGGTTACTCTTGCTGAAAAACCTCAAAAATTTGAAGAAGCCCTTAACCCCTTAATTAGCCATATGAGTCCGTATCAGCCTGAGAAATATATAAGGGTTTTAAATCTCACTTGCGAAGTTGATTGTAATTGGAAGATAATTCACGATAATTTTAATGAGTCATATCATTTACCAACATTACATCCTGAGCTATCAGTTCATATCGAAAATGATTATAAATTTTCGCAATTTGATATGTATGATAATGGTCATAATAGAATGCTTATGCCTGGTCATAAACCTGCATTGGGAGATCAATCACCAAATGAAGTTAATTTTCCTCTTGATGCTGCGTTAGAGGCATGGGATCTCAATCCTGAGGATTTTAAAGGAAAAGCTCAAGAAACGAGGTTAGCTATACAAGAGCAAAAGAGGAAATTGGCCAAAGATAGAGGTTTTTGGCATTATGAATTTTTAACTGATGAACAATTAACTGATTATTATTTTTATAATTGTTTTCCTAATTATGATATCACTATGACTCCTGACGGGATTCAGTTTCAAAGACCTCAACCACATCCAACAGATCCAGAAAAGTGCCTTTTTGAGCATTGGTGGCTTGTTCCAGATATGGAACAATTATCAGCCTCAGCAACTTTTATGGGGTCAGATACAACTGAAAATACTGCAGGAGAGAATATGACCGAGACACCTCTAGGACCAAGGCCATTAAGACCTGCTGAGCATGAATGGGTAATATATCCGGAAGGCTCCATGGGCTATGTTACTGATCAAGATATCAGTATGGCTATAGGTCAACAAAAAGGCGTCAAGTCAAAGGGCTTTACGGATGCAATTTTAACCAATCAAGAAAGAAGGGTTAGAAGATATCACGAGGTATTAAATGATTATATTGAAGGAAGAAGATAGATTTTAATTAGTATAATTCAATTATTATTCCAGGTTCAACTGTGTAAAAATTAATATTTGTTTCAGAGGCTATTTTCTTCAATCTTTCCCTAGGTTCTAAAACTGGTTCATCAGTTAATATAAAGGTTCCCCAGTGCATTCCGATGCTTTTTTTAGCATCAAGGTCTATGGATATATTTAATGCTTCCTCTGGCGTAACATGTGAATAACTCATAAACCATTCAGGATCATATGCACCAATAGGTATCATTGCAAAATCTACTGACCCAAGTTTATTTTTTATCTCAACAAAATCTTTTGAATAACCTGTATCACCAGCATGGAAAATATTTTTATTATCGTTTTCAATGAACCAACTACCCCATAAACTTTTATTTCTATCTCTAAGACCTCTTGCCGACCAATGCTGCGCAGGAGTGAAAGTGAATTTTGTATTGCTTATTATTTTATCTTCCCACCATATGAACTCATATCCATTAATAAGCTGATAGTTTTTCAGCAATTTTAAATCACCCTTTGGAACTAAAATTTTAACATTAGGAAATCTCTTTTGTATTTTTCTTAAACTATTTATATCAAGATGATCATAATGATTATGACTAATTGTAATAACATCAATTTTTGGTAAATCTTTAATATCGATTGCAGGTTTTATTAGTCTTTTTGGTCCAGCAAAAGATAATGGAGAAGCTCTATTCGAGAATATGGGATCAAATAAAATTGTAATATCGCCATTATTAACTAGAAATGTAGAATGACCAATCCATAAAGCATAAAATTTACGATCCTCAAAAAATTCAGAATTTATTATTTCATTTGTTTCAATAAATTCTTTTTTTGGCTCTTCACGACTCCAACTCCATTTTAGAACCTCACTAAGGCTTTTTTCATTTTTCTTGCCATCAGAATTAGAAAATCTATCTTCTGAAAAAGATATTGAAGTAGAAAGTAGAATTATAAAAAAAACTAATAGTAATCTCATGCAAATTATATAGTCTTAAATAGTTATGTTTTCAAACAATGATTTTAAGGAATAAATTAATGGGCGTTGAAGAAAATAAAGAATTAATTGAGAAATGGTATGTTGCTTTAGAAAAAGGTGATTTTGAAACGATTTACAATATGCATCACGATGATGTTGTTTACAATATGCTAGGAAATACACCGGTTTCTGGTAGAATTTATGGTAAAGATGCCTGTTGTAATGGGATGATAGGTGAAAAGCTTCTAGAAAAACTTGTAAGTGATAAGGTTCAATTTTCAAAAAAATGGAAAATAATTGCTGCTGAAAATGATAGAGTGGTTGGCATGATGCAAGGCGGAGGACCAACCAAGAATGGTGAAATTTATGAACAAACTTACTGTGAAATTTTTACTATAAAAGATAACAAGATAATTGAACTTCACGCTTTTTTTGATACTGTCTTGATTGAAAAGTGTCTTTTTGAAAATGATTTAACTATTCCTGAAAGCTTAGTTGATGATCCATTTAGGATAAATTGATAAAAATTGGAGAGTAGGATGGAAAAAATTTACGATATTATTATATGGGGAGCTAGTGGTTTTACAGGAAGATTAGCTGTCGATTATATTTATAAGAATCAAAATAATAGTAATTTAACATGGGCTGTAGCAGGCAGAAATGAGTCAAAGATTAAAGAGATAATTGATGGAAAAAATATTCCAATCCTTATTGCGGATAGCCATGATAAAGAATCCCTAGTTGATCTAGTTAAGAAAACAAAGGTGATTCTGACAACTGTTGGTCCATATGCGAGATATGGGTCTGAGCTAGTAGAGGCGTGTGCAGAGAATGGAACTCATTATTGTGATCTAACTGGTGAAGTGCATTGGATGAGGCATATGATCACTAAATATCAAAATATTGCAAAAGAAAGTGGAGCAAAAATTGTTCACACCTGTGGTTTCGATAGCATTCCGTCAGATATTGGAGTTTATTTTCTTCAGAAAAATATGCGTGAGTTACATGGGGTAAATGCAAAACAAATAAAATATAGAACAAGAGGCTTCTCAGGAGGTGCCAGCGGAGGAACCGTTGATAGTCTTATGTCAATGATGGAGCAAGCCAAAAAAGATTCTTCTATTCTTAAAATTATTGCAAACCCATACGCACTTAACGATAAAGAAAAAGGTCTTGATGGTCCGGATAAAATGTCACCATATTTTGATGAAGATTTTGATGCTTGGGTTGGTCCTTTTATTATGGCGGGAATTAATACGAGAGTAGTTAGAAGAACAAATGAATTACTCAATAATATTTATGGGAATGATTTTGAATATAATGAAGGTAGTATTACTGGTAAAGGGCCAAAAGGCTTAATTGGGGCGACAACCTCTGGAATGGTGACCGGAGGAATGGCAGGGATGGCAGCATTTTCTCCAACAAGATCAATCTTGAAAAGTTTTTTACCTAAACCAGGTGAAGGGCCTTCAGAAGAAACAATGGAAAATGGTTTCTTTGAAATCGAATTATTAGGAATCCACCCAACTGATAGAGATAAAGATATGAGGGTTTGGATTCATGGCGATAAAGATCCAGGATACAAATCTACGGCTAAAATGATATCAGAGAGCGCTATGGCTTTAGCTCAAGACGATTTGGATGTTGGTGGTGGTTTTTGGACTCCTGCTTCTGCAATGGGTGATACCCTTATTAATCGCTTACCAAATGCTGGAGTTACTTTTAAGTTAATGGATAGTTAAGGAGAATATTAATGATAAAAGTTATAATGCCTATGAGAAGAAAAGAAGGTATGACAATCGACGAATTTCGAGAATATTATGAAACTAAGCACAGAATAATTGGTGAGAAATATCTAACAGGATACGCTACAAAATATATAAGACGCTTTACCAATCCGTTGCCTGATAGATCAGGAAAAACATATGATCCAGATTTCGATGTATTAATGGAAATATGGTATCCGGATATGGAAACATTTGAAAAATGCGCTGAAAACCTTCAAAAGCCGGAAATTAAAAAAGAAATAAATGACGATGAAGAGCAATTATTTGATTTGTCATTGATGAGAACATATATAGTCGAAGAACATGAGTCTCAAATATAAAGATCTTGTTTGAAATATTTTTAAGAATCAATAAAATAATTCTATGGATAAATCAGAGCGCTTAATAAGATCAGAAAGAGCTAGAAAAAGAAGAAACAACATTAAATCAATTATCAATAAAAGAACTCAAAATATTTATTCTCATCTTCATAGGATAAAAATTAAAAAACAAAAAATTAAAATTAAATTAGCCTGATAAAAATATAAAAAAACTTTTTAGAAAAGTTATCCACAAGAAAATTCAAAAAATCATCGCTTAAATTCGTTATTTCTTATTAGATAAGAATCATTCTCAGTTAGGTAATAGTTTTTTTTATTAGCCTACTAGAAAAAAATAAAAATAATAAAAAATTATTAATTTATTCATTAAATAAAAAAGGGAGAAAAAAATGGAAGAATTTCAAATATGGCAAATATGGACCTCAAATAGAATAGGGTCAGGACTAGTTGGGATAGGATCAATTTTAGCTGTTTGGCTTTCAATGAGAATTGCTTTGAACACAAGAAATAATCCTGAAACAAATCTTTTAACTAAGATTATCTCAAGTGCTTTTGGATTGATCGTACTATCTTTTGGCTGGATACAAGCAACAACAGTAGCGAATACATGGATTGCAGCTTCAAGAAGTTTAAGCGATCTAAAAGCAAGTGGCACTGAAATTTCAAGCACTGCTGAAGGTTACATAGCTTATGTTGGAACTACAGAAGCTGTTACAACTCCTGTTCCTTTAGGTATTGCTTTCTTCGTTGTTTCAGGAATAATTATTCTAGGTCAAATTTGGCTACCTAAACAAAATTAATTTTTAGTATTATGAATTATTAAAAAGCGTCAATCAAAGGCGCTTTTTTTTATTTTGGGGGTTTTCCATTTAGATAATCGTGCAATGTTTCATGAAAGTATCTAACTCTTGTTTCTTGAGCTGCAAGATAAGGCTCTTGGTATCCTTTAGACCTAACGCCTCTTCTTAAACCATCAGTAAGTTGCCAGTCCTGATAAACGACATGGTCCCATAAGTCTTTAACTCCCTTACCACCATCATAATCTCTAAAATCTAATTCAACTTCTTGAAGTTTAACTGGGTTTACTTTAGTGCGACTAAGAAATTCTTGATCGTTAGCTTCATCTTTTTTACCTATGCCTGCAGAAGTTGAGGTAAATGCTTGATCGTTTTCTCTTCCTGTTTTACCTATACCTTTTGCTGATCCACCAATTGGATATCCCATATCCCATAGATCAAAAAAACATTTTTCTGGATCAGTTGGATGTGGAAACCAGTTTAAGAGAATGCAGCCATCTGCTTGTACACCCATAGCAATATTTGGAAAAATAAATTGAAAAGGGCTTTCTGTTAACTCTTCATCAGATAGGTTTTCATAATGATGATAACCTTTTTCTTTATATAATTTTCTTTTTGCTTTTTTTAAATCTGTCCAACCCTGCTCAGATAATGTTTCATAATCAGGATACTTACTCACATCAACTCCCCAACTTTCAAGTATCATTTTGAACGGATGATCTTCATCTTCGTTCACTCTATCTCGTAATGATGGACGGCCCATTTGAATTATTCTCGCATGACCTTTTGGAAACATTTCATATCTTGAAGTAAAATGATCTTGGTCAATTACAGAAGGTACCTGAGGATGTACAAATCGAGTATGATATGACTCATTAAAATTATCGCAAAAGAATTTCCAATTAACATCCAGCTCAACTCTAACCCATTGAGCTCTAATTTGGTCTTTAAAATTATGATTCTTATATATCTCAGGAATTGGGTCTAAATAATCCATAAGATCAGGAGCTTCATCACTCATAGTGTAAAAAATGAAACCATCCCATGTATCAACTCTAACTTCGACTAACTTTCTTTTTCCTATTGGGCTTCCTTGAGGATAATCATCTTCATCAGGAACACTTATTACATCTCCATTTAACCCAAACTGCCAATCATGATAAGGGCAACGAAAAGAGTCTTGTGAGCTATCGCATTCAACTAGTCTTTGACCTCGATGGGCACAACTATTATAGAAACCTTTTATAGATCCATCTTTTTGTCTTACAATGATGACGGACTCTTTAACTAAATCATGAACAATATAATCACCTGGTTCTTCAATTTGTATTTCTCTTCCAGCTATTAACCATACTTTTGTCCACATATGGTTCCATTCTTTATCCATAAAATCTTTACAAAAATAACGATCATTAGTTATTGAGTCGCCCCTTAATTCACTTGGGTTTTTACCGTCTAATACTGATGGATGTTTAACTATTTTATCCATTTTTCCCCTAAAAAAAATTTCTTTTATAAGTTAATAAATTTTACAAAAATAAATATATATTTTTTTACAACTTATCATAGATATATCTATCTATGAAATTATGAAATTGTTGAACTCTATTTTCTTGCCCAGATAGATATGCTCCCTTAAAACCCCTTGAATGGAAACCTAATTGTTGTGCGCTTGATCTATCAAGGTCTTGATCAGCAACATCACTTAATGTTTCTTCGCCAAATATAACAACATGTTTATCAACCTCTTTCCATTCAACCATATCCTCTGGACTAGCAACCAACATTGTAGGATTGGTTTCAGGGTTTTCTGAGTCTGTAGCTCTAAGGGCCATTTGCCAATGATCATATATTGATTTATTAGGGTCGGTAGGATGAGGTTCAGTTCTTTGAAGAGTACAAACCTCAGCAGTAAATGTTATTGATGTACCTGGAAAAATATTAAAATGAAAAGCATCAGTTAACCAAGCATCTGGCATTCTTTCAAAGTGGTCGAAACCTCTTTTAGATCCTAACTTTCTTTTTTGTTTTTGTAAGGCCTCTCTTACCAAATGAGCCTTACCATCAAAATCTTTTGGGTTTAAGTTCCAATTTAATAAATCGCCTTCAAGTTTTTCATTCATTTCGAAAGTACCCTTATCCCTTAAAGAGGGGAGGCATCCTTTCATTTTCATTAAATTATGGCCGGTATTAAAAAGTTCAAAATCAGTATTTTTGTAATCATCATCAAAGTAATCGATAATTTGAGGGTGCGTCATCGGCAAATGATAAGACTCATTAAAATTATCTCTTAATGCTTTCCAGTTAAAAGGCACTTCACTAACTTTATAATAAACTCTTTTCATACCGTTAAGGTCATGCATATCGAAGTATTTTTTTACTTCTCCTAAAAAATCAAATAAAGGAGGACAATTTTCATCCATATTATACCAAATAAAACCACCATAAATTTTACAAGGAATTTCAGTTAGATTAATTTTTCCACAAGGATTGCCTTGAGGAAAGTCGTCCTCATCCTGAGCATAAACAAGAATACCCTCATTGTTGAATTTCCAACCATGATAAGTGCATGTAAAACTTGGAGAAGAACCATTATCGTCATGAACTAGTCTATTTCCTCTATGAGGACAAACATTATGGAAAGCCTTTATAGAATTATCTTCTTGTCTTACCATCAAAATAGATTCGCGGCCTATTTCATGGGTTATATAATCGCCTGACTCAGGAATTTCATTGCTCCAACCTCCAATATTCCAGACTTTGGCCCAAACTTTATCCATCTCTTTTTCCATAAAGCTATGAGATGTGTATCTTTCTCCAGTAATTTTAACTTCTTCATCATAAAATACATTAGATGATCCACTAACGATTTTTTCTCTTTCTTTTTTTAAATCAATGCTCATAGTTACCTTTATTTTTATTAATCATGTAAAATTGAAAATGTTCTTTTTAGAAAAAGCCATTTGTTTCCTTTTTTTATGAATTCATCAAGATATTGGCCATGAATTTGAGATTTTTTATCTTCGATGTCTGTACTAACTTCAATTGTATAAGTAGTGCCTGAAGCTTTATTTCCATTTATATCTAAAGAGCCTAAAAGGGCTGTAAAAACAATATACTTATAATTTTCCATTGCTTCTTCCCATTTTTTAACTATTTCTTTTCTTCCTTCAACTTTCTCTAATCCAGGAAAATTTGGAACACTCCATATTGCTTTTTCATCCCAAGTAGACCCCCAATCATCTGAGTCTTTTCTTGTAACTGCATCTCCATAAACCATAACTAATTCATGAATTGCTAATTTGTCTTCAACTGGACCATTAAAAGCCATTTTTCCCCCTAGATTATTATAATTTAATAAAAATAAGCCAAATTAAAATTAATAATAAATATTTTACATTTTATATATTTTTCTTTAATTTCCAATATTAATAATAATAATTATTATTACAAATAAACCTGGGGAGGGAACATTATGTTACATTTTAACAAACTAGCTATACCTGTTTTTTCAGTATTTTTTGCTTTTTCAATTTATGCTCAAGATTCGGAAGTAAGCTCATTATCTTCATCTATTGAAGAAATAGTCGTTACGGCTCGTGCTACAGAAGAAGCGGTTAGAGATATACCGGTTGCTATTTCTGCATATAGTGAAGAGGATATGAAGAATTTTAATATTACCTCAATTGATGACATTGCGGCAACATCAGCTTCATTAGAAATCAATAGAATTAATAGTGGAAGTGGTGCTCAAGTAGCAATTAGGGGAATAGCATCTAGTCCTGGTAGTTTAGGAATTGAACAATCTGTCGCAATAATGATCGATAATGTATATTTTCCTCAAGGTAGGGTGATAAATGAAGGTTTATATGATACTAGTCAGATAGCTATTCTTAAAGGTCCTCAAGCTCTTTATTTTGGTAAAAACGCAACAGCTGGAGCTGTGACTATTACAACCAACGATCCTGGTGATGAATTTGAGATAATCGCAAGTGTGTCTCATGAGTTTGAATATAAAACAGATACTTTTGAGTTTGTTGTTTCTGGTCCTATTAGTGAAAATTGGGGCGCTAGGTTAGCTCTTTATGACAGCACAATGGATGAGGGTTGGATTCAAAATATTGCTGGCGATACAACATATACAACTTTAGACTTTAGTAATGGTTTTGCAGCAACATCCCATGAAAATCCTGCTCCTACTCAGAAATTCTATCCTGCAGATGAAAAAACATATGGTCGTTTAACTTTAAAAGGCGATATTGGGGATAGAACTACTCTTAAATTTAAAGCAAGTTTTGCTGATGTGACAATGGCTTCTGCTACTTTAGGAGAATTGTTTGATTGTTATTTAGGTGATGTACCTCATAATAATGCAGGAAATGTTGCAACCCCAGTACCGTCTGCTGGAGAATGTAAAAAAGACAGAAGAACTGGTTTGAATAATATTCCAACTGTTCCTGCTGCAGCCTATGAGCTTACTGGTCAATTTGGTGGTGCATTAGGTGAAACATATGAATCTAAAGTTTTTACAACATCACTAACTCATGATTTTGATAATTCGCAATTGATCGCTGTTCTAAATACTCATGAACAAAATGTAGCTTGGGTAATTGATGCTGATTATGGTGGTGCTACTAATATATTTGCTGGTGAGGTTAATGACTTTGAAAATACCTCATTAGAAATTAAATGGCTTTCAACTAGTGAAGGGCCATTAAATTGGGTTTTAGGTGGATATATTCAAGAAACGGAAAGATATTTTGCCCAAGAAGTTATCTTCGCTGGTGCAGAGGAATCTGCTGCAGATCCAACTAATAGATATGTTGCATATGATAAAGTTTCTGAGACAGATGGTGAAACATTCTCAATTTATGGTGAAATAAAATGGGATATTAATGATACTATGCAGCTAACAGCTGGTGGTCGTTATATAGATGAGTCTAAAGACTCATATTTCACTCAGCCATATGTTAGTCCAGCTTTTGGCTTTTTATTCGTTGAAGGAAGAACTTTAGCGGCAGATCAGTCATTTGATGATTTTGTTCCTGAGGTAACATTTAGGTATCAACCTACAGAATCGCTTACCTATTTCCTAGCTTATAAAGAGGGTTGGAAATCTGGTGGATTTGATAATGGCTCTATTGATAGCACATTAAATGCAAATCCAGTTAAAGATATTACATATGAACCGGAGCATGTAAAAGGTTTTGAGGCTGGTGTTAGAGCATTAGTTGCTGATGGAAATCTAGAGGTAAATTTTGACATTTATCAATATGAATATGATGACCTTCAATTGAACTATTTTAATGCTGCTACTTTTGCTTACAGAACTTTAAATGCAGAAGAGTCAGAGTCTGAAGGTTTTGAAATTCAGCTCACTTATTTACCACCTTTGATTGATGGATTAAGGCTAAATACAGCTTTTGGATACAATGATTCCAATTATGTTAGATTTGTTGGTCCTTGTGCTGGAGGTCAAAAACCTTCTGAAGGTTGTAATATTCCTGATGGAGGTCTTACACTTCAAGACCTTAACGATAGTAAAAGAGCTTTAGCTCCTGAAACAAGAGCTAATTTTGGTTTTAACTATAATACTATTTTAAGTAATGGATTAGAGTTTGGACTTAATGCTAATGTTAAATATTCTAGCGATTATAGATTAAGTGATACTATACCAGGCATTAAGCAACCTTCTTATAATACTGTAGACTCTTCAGTAAGTATTGCCTCTCCTGAGGCTGGTTGGAAACTAGCTTTAATAGGAAGAAATTTATCAGATGAGTATATTCAAACTTCTGCAGCCGACGCACCTTCTACAGGTGGTTTGACTGGAACTGAAAATGGCTTCACAGGCGACAGATATGCTTATGTAAAACCAGGAAGAACTATTGCTTTAAAACTATCATATCGAAGATAAGTAATAGTATATAATTGTTTAAAAGAGAGGCAGTATATACTGCCTCTTTTTTTTTATTTTCATAAATCATATATAGATTAATAATTTAGTAGATGATAAATCATTAGATATGAAAAAGTATTTAATAATTTTTTTGATTATGTTTTCTAATGAGTTATCTGCTTTAGAATTAGTGCTTTATCCTAAAATAGAAACTGATTCTGTTTTTAGCTCAGGCGATGCTGCAGATGACCCAGCTTTTTGGTATAATCAAAAGGATCCTGCAAAAAGTGTTATTTTTGGAACCGATAAAAAAGCAGGACTACATTCATTTTCATTAAGCGGAAAAAGGATGCAGTTTATTCCATCAGGAAAAATTAATAACATAGATAACAGAAGCGGCTATAGCTTTGGAGCAAAAAACTTTTCTATATTAGCGGGCTCGAACGCAAGTAATAATTCAATAATAATTTATCTGATTAATGAAGATGGGATAATTGAAAAATTAAATAAAAATGAATTTAAGACAGAACTTGAGAGTGTTTATGGTCTTTGTATGTATAAAAGCAGTAAATCTAAAGCTACTTATATTTTTGTTAGCGATGCTATAACGCTTACTATTAATCAGTATAGAGTACTTAATTTCTTTCCTATTAAAACACAATTAGTTCGGGAAATTAAAACAGCTTCAACTTCAGAAGGTTGTGTTGTTGATGATGAAAGTGGTATTTTATATTTTGCTCAAGAAGATGAAAATTCTGGTGTTTATTATATTGACGCTGAACCAAAAGATAATGAAATAAAGATAATAGATAGTATAAAAGAAAATGGCGGCCAAATAAATGGTGATACTGAAGGCTTAGCCATATTAAATCATCCTGAAGGTAAGTTATTAATAGCATCATCTCAGGGATCAAGTGATTTTCCAGTTTATAATTTAAGCAATAAGAATAAATTCATAGGAAGATTTTCAATTGGTAAAGATAATGAAATTGATGGTGTCTCAAGAACAGATGGAATTGAAATTTATACTGGTTATATTAATGAAGATTATGAATTCGGTATATTAATTGCTCAAGACGATATGAATATGGCAACCTTTGATTTGGATGGGGTTTCTTTACAAGCAAAAAAAATTAATCAAAACTTTAAATTAGTTCCAGTTAAGCAAATAGTAGAAAATTTTTTGGATTAATTTTTTGGAGTTTCCATTAGTTCAATTAATACGCCATCAGAATCTTTAGGATGAATAAAGATTATAAGGGTACCATGCGCACCAATTCTTGGTTCATTTAAAACTGTAGCTCCTTTTTCCTCCATTTCAATTTTTGCCTCATGAATATCTTTAACTTCAAAACAAATATGATGTTGTCCCCCCTTGGGATTTTTATCTAGGAAATTTTGAATTGGTGAGCCATCCCCTAGAGGCTCTATCAGCTCGATTTGACTATTTGGAAGATTAACAAAGCAAAATCTTACACCCTGGTCGATCATTTCACCAATTTCTGTAATATCAGTTGCATTATATAAGTTTTTATATGTTTCAATAGCCTTTTCTATTGATGGTACTGCAACACCAACATGATTTAATGGTCCAATCATTTTAAATCTCCTATAAATTATTTGTAAAAATCTTTTTTTTCATTAATCTTTCAATCAGATTAACAAAATTACTAAATAAAATAAATATTATCAAAAAAGGATTAAAATTATGCTCAAAGTTCATTTTGCTCCAAATTCTAGAGCCGGCAGAATTATATGGTTGTTAGAAGAATTATCTCTTTCTTATGAAGTTAATAATATGGCGTTTCATCCAAGTGACTTAAAGTCAGATGAACATAGAAAAAGACATCCTCTGGGAAGAATACCAGTTCTTGATGATGGCGATATTAGAATTTATGAGTCTGGTGCGATAGTAGAATATGTTCTGGAAAGACATAAAAATGGAGGATTAAAGCCTTCTTCAGATGATGCGAATTATCCTGATTTTTTACAATGGTTTCATTATTGCGAGGGCATGGTAATGCCTCCAATTAATACCATTGTTGTTCAGACAATCCTTCTTCCTCCTGAAAGGAGAGATGAAACTGCATTAGGACAAGCACAAAGATTGCTTACCAAATCATTGGCTCCCGTTGATGAAGCGCTCGCAGGAAAAGAATATTTGATTGGTAATTTTTCTGCTGCAGATATTATGCTTGGTCATGCATGTTTTATGAGTAATAGAATGGGTTGTATCCCAGATGAAATGAGTAATCTTAAAAAATATGTTGAAAATATCACAAATAGACCAGCCTTTAAAATAGCTATTGAAATGCAATAGAAGCTATCTTCTGATGATAAATTTTTGGACAGTTAAAGTAATAAGATTTGTTACAATTTTTTTTGTAGTTGCAATTATTATTGCCTCTTATTTTTATCCAGGTGGAAATATTCATGATACTGCTCAATCGGGATATTCATTTACTCATAATTTTTTAAGTGATTTAGGCGGATTAGAATCTCATTCAGGTGAAGATAATATTATATCCTCGATTTTTTTTAATTTATCAATGTTACTTTTTTTCTTTATAGGTATTTCTTTTTTGTTCGTTCCCATTTTATTTAAGGAAAATAAGTCTACCTTTATTTTAGCAATTATAGGCTCTTTGTTTTTCTTTATTGGGTCGATGTTTTTTGCGGGTGTTGGTTTTACACCTTACGATGTTTTCTTTGATCTTCATGTCTTTTTTGCTCTTAACTCTTTTAGATTAATGATTCCTGCATCGTTAATTTATTTAATAGTTTTTCTAAGGAGTTCTTTGAGTATAAAATATATAGCTGTTATAGCCTCATTTTTATTTCTTGTTACTGCATATGTTATTTACTTAAATATCGGAGAAAACCCCTTATCAAACAAAGAGGCAATGATTGCTTCTGCTACAATACAAAAATTTATAGCATTTATGTCAGTTGCAACAGTATTCTCACTATCTTTCGGATTTTCAAAAAGAATAAACAATTCTAAATAATTTAGTTTTTGCAATTAAATTGCAATATCAGACAAATAAAAATTACTATGTTATAAGCGCTCTAAATTGAATTGGAGTTTATTATGGAAGAATTAAATCAAGCTAAAGTCTGTGAAATTTTAAATCAGATTATGGAATATGAATTAGCCGGTGTTGTTAGATATACACATTCATCTTTAATGGTATCAGGCCCAAACAGAATACCAATAGTTGAATTTTTACAGAGCCAGGCAACCGAGTCCCTGGATCATGCGCAACAAGCAGGTGAGTTTTTGACAGGCTTAGATGGTCATCCAAGTCAGAAAATTGCTAAAATTGAAGAAAGCAATAGACATTCTATAGAGGATATTCTTGAAGAGAGTCTCGAGCATGAAATTCATGCTTTAAACCTATATAAGGAATTATTGGATTGTGTCGAAAATGCATCAGTATATCTTGAGGAGTATGCCAGAACAATGATTGGTCAAGAAGAACAACATACAATTGAATTAAAAAAGATGCTTAAAGATTATTCATGAGAAATAATTCATTTATTTAACATTTTTGACACTTTAAAGATTTATATTTATAATTTCTTTGAAATTGGGGGAAATATTATGAGTCAACAAGAAGAAAGTTTTAATCCTGAATACAATCCGCTTGGCGCTGAAGGATCAATTGATACTAATGCTATGCCTTGGATATCAGTTAAAGATGTAAAAGGATTATTTATTAAGCCAATAAGAGTAAGTCCAGAAAGCGGAATGTTTTCTTTGATATATAAATTAGAGAAAGGATGTTCTTTTCCTAGCTCTGTATATCTTGGCGGAATGGATATGTTAGTTTTGTCAGGTCAACTGAGTTATGCTCAAGAGGATAAAGAAAGTGTTTTGGCTCCAGGAACTTGGGGTTTTATAGCAGCAAATTCCAGAGTTAATTCAATAACTGCCATTGAAGAAACTGAAGTTTTAGCTAATTTTTATAGCGCATTAGCACTATTAAAAGATGATGGCTCACTTCAATCTCTTTTAACAGGAACTGATGTACAGAAGCTTGCAACTGAAAAAAATATTTCTCTTGTCCCTAATTCATCAACTGAGTGCTGGGAAAGAGGCCCTCAAACCTATGAAGGCCCAGGCGAGCCTTTGGCTATCGCATCTTCTAATGCTGCGACATTAGTAGATTCTGATGTGGGATCAGTATTATCATCTGAAATTTCTCATCCGCATTTTGTTGATACTAGAGAAGTGCCATGGTTTACAATGCCAACAATGCCCGATGTTGGTTTAAAGCTTTTGCGTGTCAGTGAAGAAACTGGTTTCGTTTCTATGATTGTTAGACATAATGGAGTTGCTCTTCCGCATTCGCATATTGGCGCTAGTGACTTTTTAGTATTGAGTGGAGCTTTAGGTGTTAGAGCAGGTCCCCCTGAAGGATATGGCCCAGGTATGTGGTTCTATGAACCTGCAGGTGCGAGACATGAGGAAACACAAAGAGTTACAGATGAAGACTTAATCTATACTGCTAATATATATGGTCCGTTAGTTTTTGACTCAGGACCTGGAACACCTGTTGAAGCTGTTGTTTCTTGGATGGATTACAAAACAATGGCTGAAGAAGGTGGTATCAAGTTAGTTCCAAATTCTAATTCAAATGATAAAACCTTACTTGCATGGGCTCCAATAGAAGCAAATTAAAGAAGTATAATGTAGTTGATCTTTTCTGCGGAGCAGGAGGTTTTTCTCTTGGTCTTAAAGATACAAATAGATTCAACTCAATTTTAGCAAATGACATAGATATGGATATGTGTGAAACATATTCGTTAAATTTTCCTAAATCAAAGATACTGTCTAAATCTATATCTGATATAGACTTTTTTTCTATTAATAAGAAAAATACTATTGATGTTGTGGTCGGAGGACCCCCTTGTCAGGCTTATTCACTGTCGGGAAAAAGACATATTGATGACCCAAGAGCCAATTTGTTTTTAGAGTATTTTAGAGCAATTGAAGAAATTAGACCCAAGATATTTGTTTATGAAAATGTGAAAGGTTTATTCTCATACAAAAAAGGGAATATATTTCGTCAATTGCAAGAAATATTTGAAAAAATTGGTTACGAACTTTCGATAAATCTAGTAAATGCCGTTAATTATGGGGTTCCTCAATCCAGAGAGAGAATATTTATTATTGGTTATAAAAAAGGATTGAATTATTCTTTTCCTAAATCTTCACATGCAAAAAAAACAATAAGAAAACCTTTAACAATTAGTGATGCAATTTCAGATTTACCTAAAATAAAAAATAATGAAAATTCGGCTAAATATTTATCTAAACCAAAAACAAATTATCAAAAACTTATGAGAAAAAATGCTCCCGATAATTTAATGGATCATAAATCGTCAAAACACAGCGAAAATCTTGTTACTATTATGAGTTATTTGCCGGAAGGAGGATTAAAAAAGGATTTACCTTTTAAAATTCGACCAAAGTCTGGATACGCTAATAGTTACGGAAGGTTATGGTGGAATAAACCAGCTACAACTATTACTCGAAATTTTGGTACACCAAGTTCAGCAAGATGTATTCATCCTAAAATAGATAGAGCTCTTACAACCAGAGAGGGCGCAAGGTTACAAAGTTTCCCTGATCGCTATCAATTTTTTGGTTCTAGAGCAAAGAAAAACCTTCAAATAGGTAATGCTGTGCCACCTCTTTTAGCGAGAGCAATAGGAAAGAGTATTTCTTTGGCTCTTGATAAATTATGATTTAAGTTTTTCTTAATAATGTTATAAAAAATATATGACTAACTTCACATCGCTAATTGCTGGTTCTACAGGATATCTTGGATCAAAAATATTAAATTATTTATCTAAAGAGGATAAAAAAATTTATTCTCTCTCAAGAAGAAAAAATACTCTGAATAATGCAAATTTAGAGGAATTAATTATTGATTTTGAGTCCCTTGATGAATTTGAATTACCAAAAATAGAACATGTTTACTTATGTTTGGGATATGAATTGAGGGCTTGGGAGTTAATCGTAATGCCTGATAAACTAAAAAAGCCTTTTTACAAAGTTGATTACGAATATACTCTTGATATTGCAAAAAAAAGTTTAGATGCTGGCGCTAAATCAATCTCATTAGTTTCAGCTGTTGGAGCAAACACTGACTCAACAAGCTTTTATCTAAAAACTAAAGGTGAGTTAGAAGAGGAGATTAAAAAGCTTCCTTTTGAAACAATTAATATATTTCAACCTGGTCATTTAGCAGGGAGAATTAATTGGCAAAGAGAAAAAAATGATCCAAGAATAGATGTCTTTGCCTTTGAAATAGCCTCCTTATTTTTCGATCCATTTATGATTAGTGGATTGAGAAAATTTAGAAGTATAAATGCTAAAAGATTGGCAAAATTCATTATTAAGAAATCTAAAGAAAACCATAACGGTATTAACTATATGAGCTATAATGATTTCACTTATGATAATTAGTTAAATATGTTCGATATTAAAGATAAAAATGTTCTTATAACTGGAGCAACTAGTGGTATTGGAAGATCAGCAGCAATAAAGCTCTCATCACTTGGAGCAAATATATTTTTTGTTGCTAGAGATAAAGATAAAGCAAAATTACTTGTTGATGATATTTATAAAAAAAGTGAAAAAGAAGCAATTCCGATTATTGCTGATCTATCATCTCAATCTGATATTCGTAAAGCAGCAGAAATATTCAATTCTCATAATTTACCTCTTCATGTTTTGTTAAATAATGCCGGATTAATTAATAAAGAAAGAAAGAAAACAGTTGATGGTTATGAAGAAGTTTTTGCGATAAATCATTTAGCTTATTTCTTATTAACCGCTCTCTTGATCGATAAACTTAAAGAAGGAAACGATAGCAGAATTGTTAATGTTTCATCAGGAGCTCATGCTTTTGTAAAAGGTTTTAATTTTGAAGATGTTCAATCTGAGGATGTTTATAAACCTTTTAAGGTTTATGGTTATTCTAAATTAGCTAATATACTATTTACAAAAAAACTATCCGCTATCCTTGAAAATGAAAAAATTACAGTTAATTGCTTGCATCCTGGTGTTGTAAGCACCTCTTTTGGGCAAAACAATGGAAGCCTTCAGAAATACTTATTTTTTCTTGCTAAACCCTTTATGCGGAGTTCTGAGAGAGGTGCAGAGACATCAATATATTTATGCTCTTCTCCAGAAGTTTCAAATACATCAGGGCAATATTTTTATAACTGTAATATAGCAAAAACAACTAAATGGGCACAAAGCAAAGCAGATGCAGATAGATTATGGGATTTAAGTAAAGAGTTGACTGGTGTTTCATGGGACATAAATTAAACGGGACTGAATTTCAAATAAAAGTTTGGAAAGAAATTTTAAAAAA
Organism: uncultured PS1 clade bacterium; assembly: GCA_902609025.1. Taxonomy (GTDB): domain Bacteria; phylum Pseudomonadota; class Alphaproteobacteria; order MED-G09; family MED-G09; genus AG-430-B22. The sequence continues at coordinate 22,396 of CACLQD010000003.1, read as the reverse complement.
AAGGAATGTTGAATGAAAGGTATTCTAATTATAAATCTAGGAACTCCAGATAATCTAGAGCTACCTTCAGTTAAAAAATATCTTAAAGAATTCTTATCTGATAGCTATGTTGTTGATATTCCAACGATAATTAGGAAAATATTAGTCAATTTTATCATTGTTCCTTTCAGATCAAGAAAAACACAAGATGCATATAAATCTATTTGGACAAAAAATGGCTCTCCATTAATTATTAATACTAACCTTATAAAAGAAAAATTAGGTCAGAAAATAGAATATCCTGTTGAAATGGCAATGCGTTATCAAAACCCTTCTATTGAGAAAGGGCTTATCTCATTAGAAGAAAAGGGCTGTAAGGAAATAATTGTTCTTCCACTTTATCCCCATTATGCAGAGGCAACTTCTTTAACTACTAAACTAAAAGTAAAAGATGTTAAAGATAAGTTAGATCTTGATTTAAAGTTATCTTTTCTAGATGAATTTTATAATGAGGATGGATATATAGAATCTTTGTCAAAACAAATTAATTCACACCTAAATGATGATGTTGATTTTTTACTTTTTAGTTATCATGGTATTCCCAAAAGACAAAATGTTAGAACAAATCCAACATATGAGGAACAAGTAAAATTAGCATCTAAACTATGTGCAGAGAGGCTTGATTTAAAAGATGATCAATGGGGCGTTGCTTTTCAATCAAGAATTGGACCTGGCTGGTTACAGCCATTTACAGATAAAGTGCTAGAAAATCTTCCTAAAAATGGAATTAAGAAGATAGCTGTTGTTTGCCCTTCATTTGTTGCAGATAATCTTGAAACATTAGAAGAAATTAATATAGAGGCAAGAGAGACATTTATTGAAGCTGGCGGTGAAAAATTTGTATTTATACCTTGTTTAAATAATGATGATAATTGGATAGACTTTTTAGTTAAGTATGTTTCTAATTAAGTGGGGAAAAAAATGATAACAAAAGCAGATGATTATCCTATTCATCAAAAACCCTCTCCTGTGGCGGAGGTAGGTACTTCTAGAAATTTTTATGATAGATATTTTTTTAATGGATACTCTAAAGATGATGAAATATTTTTTGGAGCTGTTTTATGTGTGTATCCTAATTTAAATATAATGGATGCAGCTTTTACTATCGCTTATCAAGATACTCAACATAATGTAAGGGCATCACGAATACTTAATTTAGAGAGATTAGATACTTTTGTAGGTCCAATTGAAGTTAAAGTAATAGAACCTCTTAAAAAACTTCAAGTTTTAGTTAATGATAAAGATTCAGGTATTAATGCAGATATAATTTTTGATGGTTTTACAGAAGTTCTGCAGGAGCCTCAAATGTATTTATATGACGGTCCTAGAAAAACAATGGATACCTGTAGAATGGTTCAACACGGTTCATGGACAGGGCAAATAAATATAGAGAATAATAAAATAGATATTAATCCAGAAAAATTTGTAGGAACAAGGGATAGATCTTGGGGGGTTAGACCTGTTGGAGCTTACGATAGTCAACCACCAGTTCCAATGAGTTTGCCGCAATTTTATTGGTTATGGAATCCTGCTCATTTTGATGATTTTACTACACAGTTTCATTTTGTTGATGACTCTGAGGGAAATATTGTGAATGGGCATTCTATTTTACAATATAAAAATAAAATAGAAAAAGAAACATTTTCAGACTTAGAAAAAACTGTTGAATATTTTAAGGGATCAAGAAGAGTAAAATTTCTTGAAATTAATGCTCTAGATAAAAATAAAGATAATATAAACTTGAAGGTTACTCCTAAAACAAGAGTTTTTATGTGCGGTTTAGGTTATATGCATCAAGAGTGGGGTCACGGTCATTTTAAAGGTGAAAATGAAAGAACTTACGATACTTATAATTTAAATGAAGACCCTCATGACCCACCATTTCTGCATATTCAATCAATAAGTGATGTGACTTTATTAAAAAAAGAAAGAACTTATGATGGATCATGTATTCTTGAAGAGTTAATTCTTGGACCTCATTTGCCTAGTGGATTTAAAGATTTATTTGATCGTTAAAAATGCCAGTTAGTACTGAAAAAAATTTTGATAAAAAATTTAATCTCTTTAAAGAATGGTTAACGCAACAAGATAACTTTAAAGATAAAGGTCATTTAATTATAGCAAATGAAAGTTCTATAGCCTCAGGGTTTTCAAATGAAACTTTTATTTTTAGCCTAAATGAAAATGATAAAATTAAAAATTATGTTTTACGATTGAAACCTACTAATTATCAAGTCTTTCCAGAATACAACCTCAAATTACAAGTTGATATTATGAGGTGTTTATTTGAAAGAGGTTTTCCTACGCCAAATATTATATTATATGAATCAAACGATGATATCTTGGGTTCTGAGTTTTATCTTATGGATTTTATTAATGGTGAAGCTCCAACTGATAATCCACCATACCACATGGATCCAGAGGGAATGGTTGGTAAAGCTGATAAAGAAGATAGAAGAAAAATCTGGACAGAATGGATACATTATTTGAATCGAATTCATACATTAGATATCAATGATTTAAAATTAAAAGAGCTAGATAAAAAGTATAGAAACAATAATCCACTGGATATTGATATTGATTATTATCAAAATTTTTTAGATTGGGGAATGGATGGAGAAGATAATCCTTTATGCAATAATGTTTTAAGCTGGTTGAGAGAAAATAAACCAAAAAAAAATAATCCATTAAGCCTATGTTGGGGGGACTCTCGTCCAGGAAATATTTTATATGATAATTTCAAGGCTTCTGCTTTATTGGATTGGGAAATGGCAACATACGGTGATCCAATTTCAGATATCGCATGGGGTCTAGCAGTGGATGATGCTAGTAGCATAGGCTTAACGGTAGATAGGTTAGAAGGTTCAATGGCTTATGAAGAAGCGTTAGCACTTTGGTCAGAGCATACTGGATTTTCTACAGAAAATTATAATTACTATAGAATATTTTCTTTGTTAAAGTTTTCAGTAATAATGGTTCGCGTTGCAAAGAAGCTTGTATTTAATAACATAATGTCATTAGAAAGCGATTTTTATAAAAATAATTATATTTCAAATTTTCTAAAATCTGAATTTGACGCGAATAATTAATAAATAAGAGGTTAAAAATGGAAAACTTTATTTACCCAGGTCTTTTAAGTAGCGTTGCTTTATTGGTTTATTATTTTACACTTTTACAAGCAGGATTAGCGAGAGCGAAATATGGTATTAAAGCCCCCTCACATGATGGTCCTGAAGAATATGTAAGAAAAGTTAGGGTTCATCATAATACTATTGAGCATTTAGTATTGTTTTTGCCTGGTTTATGGCTATTTTCATTTGCAGTTGATCCTATTTGGGCTTTTATTATTGGTATTGTATGGCCAATAGGACGAATAAAGTACGCATTAGATTATTATAAAGATGCTGAAAAAAGAGGTCCTGGTTTATATTTCAGTATGCCACCAATATATATTTATGTTCTTGGATCATTAATTGGTTTTATTATAAAAATCGTTTCGTAAAGAGTTTTTGAATGACTAACTGGGGTATTCTAGGCACTGGTAACATAGCTAAAACATTTGCATCAGCTATTAAAGAGACTGATAGATCAACTTTAATAGCCGTTGGAAGTCGATCAAAAGATTCTGCTGATTTATTTGCCTCAATTTATAATTGTATTGGTTTTGATGATTACCAAAAGCTTTTAGATGATAAAGATATTAATTCTATATATATCTCTACTCCTCATACATCACATTTTGAATTTTCTTATAAGGCATTAATGAGTGGTAAATCTGTTCTTTGTGAAAAGCCTCTTACAATGAATTCTTCAGAAGCAATGTTGTTATTTGACCTTGCCAAGAAAAAGCAATTACTTTTAATGGAAGCTTTTATGTATCGGATGCATCCCCAAACCGATAAAATTAGAGAAATAGTTCAAGAGAATTTCGAAGGAAAAAAAATTGAAATAAAAGCAAGCTTTGGGTTTGAGGCTAATGTCAAAAAAGACCACAGATTACTTAATCCGAAACTTGGGGGTGGATCTATTTTAGATGTCGGTTGTTACCCTTTATCTATGGCAAGAATGATAGTTGGGTTAATAAATGGCAAAGACTTTATGGATCCAGAAGAATATGAAGTTCAATCTGAGATAAACGAACATAGAATTGATTTATCATCTGAAGCGAAATTAACTTTTTCAGATGAATCATTAGCTTATCTATCCTCATCAATAAAAGAAAATTTAGATAATTCTGTTGAGGTTACAAATGGAAAAAGAACTCTTTTAATTAGAGATCCTTGGCATTGTGGTGAATATAAGAAGGATAATAACTCTCTAATTCTTAAGGAAGGTAATAAAAAAATTTCTGAAATAAATATAAATGCTATGGGTAAAGTTTATATAAATGAGATCAATCATTTTGATGAATGTCTAAAAAATAATATTGAAAGCATAAAAATATCTCATAAAGACTCATATGGTAACGCTGTATGTCTAGATGAATGGAGAAGACTTGCAGGTGTAAGATATGATTTTGATGAGCCTGAGAATAACTTATCATCCTTTAATAAATCCTTATTTAATAATAAAGAAAATTTAATTCCCAAAATAAAAATTGAAGGTTTAGATAGTAAAGTTTCGAAGTTGGTTTTCGGATGTGATAATCAGATAGATACAAATCATGCTTTTTCAATGTTTGATCACTTTTACTCGATTGGAGGCAATGTATTTGATACTGCATTTATTTATAATGATGGAAAAAGTGATGAGCATCTTGGTAGATGGATAAATTCTAGAAATCTAGAAAATGATGTTATTGTTTTAGGTAAAGGCGCTCACACGCCTCACTGTTATCCTGAAATAATTCGCGATCAGCTTCTTAAGAGTTTATCTCGGTTGAAAATAGATTACATAGATATTTATTGCTTACATAGAGATAATCAAGATGTTCCTGTTAAAGAGTTTATTGATGTCTTAAATGAACTAAAAGATGAGGGATTAATAAAAATATTTGGAGCATCTAATTGGTCTTTAAAGAGATTTCAGGAAGCTATTGATTACGCTGATAAGAGTAATAAAATTCCGTTTGGAGCATTGAGTAATAATTTTAGTTTAGCTCATATGATAGAGCCGGTCTGGCCAGGGTGTGAAAGCTCTTCAGATGAAAGTTTTAGGAAATTTTTGAAGAAAAAAAATATTCCATTGTTTCCTTGGTCAAGTCAAGCTAGAGGTTTTTTTCTAAAAGATACTTCAGAAAAAGAATCTTATCATCCTGCAGACCCAAAATTAGATGAACAAAAAAGAGTATGGCATAGTAAAGAAAATTTAATGAAAAGAGATAGATGTTTTGTAATGGCTAAGGAAAAAGGATTTGAGCCAATAGAGATTGCTCTAGCTTATGTTTTAAATCAAGATTTTCCCGTGTTTCCTCTAATTGGGCCTAGAAATTTTATAGAAACTGAAAGCTCTGTTAATTCGTTAAAAGTTCAACTGACCAAAGAAGAAATGCAATGGTTAGATTTAAATTAATTTAGACTTAAGCTAAATTATAAATACCTTCTAAATCTCTTCCCTGCACAGTAACTTCTTGATTGTTTTCCATTCTTTTTAAATGAGCAAGGGTCGACATTGCTGCGGCGGGATGAAGTGATTTATCAACATCTTTATAAATCATCTTTACTATTTCTGAGATCTTATTATTTCCTTTTTTTATAGCATCAATAATCTGTTTTTCACGGTTTAGTCTATGAGATATATACTCTGAGACTAACTTTTTAGGCTCATCAATAATTGGACCGTGAGTTGGAAAAAACTTCTCTTCTCTTCGAGAAAGCAATTTTTCTAAAGAAATAATATAATCATCCATATCGCCATCGGGCGGAACAATAACTGTAGTAGACCAGCCCATTACATGATCGCCAGAGAATAAAATATTTTCATCAAGTAAGGCATAGCAAATATGGTTTGATGTGTGACCAGGGGTATGTATAGCTTCAATTGACCATTCATTAGTCTTTATTTTATCGCCATCTTTTAATTCTATATCACCTTCAATATTTCGATCATAACCCTCCTCGAAATCATCTTGAGCAAGTTCATCATTACTTAAATTTTTATAATATATCTTTGCTCCAGTTTCAGATTTTAATTTTTTCGCAAGAGGTGAGTGATCATTATGGTTGTGAGTCAAAAGTATATGAGTAATTTCTTGTCCTGATGTTGCCTTCATTAATGCATTATAATGGTCATCATCAATAGGCCCTGGATCTATTACAGCTATATTTTTATTGCCTATGATATACGTACCTGTGCCAGTGAAAGTAAAACCTCCTGGATTGTTAGCAATTACTCTCCTTACAAGCGGCGTTAATTGATCGCAAACTCCATATTCAATTGATTTTATAAATTTTTCTAGTTGCATTAGTTTAATGAATATTTCCCATAAAAAACAAAAACTGATAATAATCTTATAAGAATAACTTAAAGTAATAAATTAATAAATATTATGAAATATATTTCTACAAGAGGAAAGGCTCCTGAGTTAGGTTTTGAAGATGTTCTTTTATCTGGACTTGCAAATGATGGTGGTCTTTATATTCCAAAAGAATGGCCAAAGTTAGACTACAATGAGCTACCTACAGCATCATATTCTGAACAGGCAGCATATGTTATCTATCCTTTTGTTAGAGGTTTTTTAAGTTATGAAGAGTTAAACGATATTGCTAGTCAGGCTTATAGTCATTTTCCTTCGAAAGAGGCAATTGGGTTGAAAGAAGTTGAAAAAGGAAACTATTTGTTAGAACTTTTTCATGGACCAACCCTTGCTTTTAAAGATTTTGCCATGCTTTTATTAGCTCAATTTTTTGAAACTTCTTTAAGTAAGAAAAATAAATCAATAACTATATTAGGCGCTACTTCAGGAGATACTGGTAGTGCCGCGATTGAAGCTTTTAAAAATAATAAACATTGTACTGTTTTCATATTATTTCCAAAAGGAAGAGTATCTGAAATACAAAGAAAACAAATGACAACTGTTGATAGCGCAAGCATTTATCCAATTGAAATTGAAGGAACTTTTGATGATTGTCAAAATCTTGTAAAAAATCTATTCCAAAATCTTGAATTCAAAGAAGAGGTGAGTCTTGGTGCAATTAATTCAATAAATTGGGCGCGCGTAGCAGCCCAAATTGTTTACTATTTTTCAACATTTCAGCAATTACAATCAAATAGAGTTTCCTTTTCAGTACCAACAGGAAATTTTGGAGATGTTTTAGCCGGATGGGTCGCAAAAAAAATGGGATTACCTATTGATAAATTAATTGTTGCTACAAATGATAATGATATTTTAGATCGAGCGATATCTAGTGGTGACTATTTTCAAGAAGAAGTAAAGGCTACTTCGTCTCCAAGTATGGATATTCAAATTTCAAGTAATTTTGAGAGGTTATTATTTGAATCTTTAGATAGGGACTCAGAAAAATTAAGAAATCTATTTAAAGAATTAAAGAAAAATAATGGTTTTAGAATAGGTAACGATACTCTTACCTATATTAGAAATGATTTTAAATCAGGTAAGGCAAGTGAAGAAAAAGTAAAAGATACGATTTTACGGATTCATAAAGCTTCTAATATAATTCTTGATCCACATACCGCAGTGGGATTTTATGCATCTGCAAGTGAATTAAATTGTGATGTACCGATGGTTAATTTAGGAACAGCCCATCCTGCTAAATTTTCTAGAGCAGTTATTGATGCAATAGGTCTTGAGCCAGAAATTCCTGATAGACTAAAAAATATAATTAATAAAAAAGAGAAGTTTACTCAATTAGAAAATAATTCAGAAGCTTTAATAAGTTTTATAAGAAAGCACTCAAATGTTTAAATATAGAAATCCCATATTTTTCTTATTTTTATTTTTCTTCTTAAGCATACCTTTGCTGTCTCAAGTTATTACAATCGATTCGCATATTGATATTCCTTTTGATTATATGGAAAACCCCCAACATGATCCTGGTAAAATTACTGATATGCAGGTTGATTTAGATAAAATGAAAAAGGGTGGTTTAGATTCTGGTTTTTTTGTTGTTTATGTTCCCCAAGGACCATTGGACAAAGTAGGATTTAAAAAAGCAAAGCTTCTTGCTGAAAAAAAATTTTTAGCAATTTCAAAAATGACTAAAACATATTCTAATAAAATTGGACTTGCCTTAGCGCCAAAAGATATTATTCAATTAAAAAATAATAACCTTTTATCAGCAGCAATTGGAATAGAAAATGGATATGTAATTGGCGAGGATTTATCATTATTAGACCATTATTATTCTCTTGGAGCTCGATATATGACATTAACTCATATAGGTCATAATCAGATAGCAGACAGCTCAATACCAAGTAAAAGATTAAATGATGAAGAGGAATTACATGCTGGAATTTCAGCTTTTGGAAAGAAAGTAATAAAAAGAATGAATAAGTTAGGAATGATGATTGATATTAGTCATATTTCAGATAAAGCTTCACTTGAAGCAATAAAATTATCATCAGCACCAGTCATTGCCTCTCATTCATGTGTAAAATCAATTGCAGACCATCCTAGAAATATATCTGACGAATTACTTTTTGCACTTAAGGAAAATGAGGGTGTTATTCAAATAACAGCATTTGCAAATTATGTTATAGTCAACAATGATCGATTTAACTCTATAATCAGTCTTGGTAATAAGGTTGCAAAACTTTATGGTGATAAAAGTTTTAATCCATCATTACACTCAAATAAAATAGAATATCTTGAGGGAATAGAAAATATAAATATGGAATTCCCAATGCCAGACATTGATGATTTTATAGATCATATAGATTATGTTGTTGATCTTATAGGTGTTGATTATGTAGGTATTTCCTCTGACTTTGGTGGAGGAGGAGGGATTAGTGGATGGATTGATGCCTCAGAGACTAAACTATTAACTCGCAAGTTAAAAGAAAGAGGTTATTCACCTAAAGAAATTGAAAAAATATGGGGTGGAAATATTCTTCGTGTTTGGAAGAGAGTTGAAGATATTGCTAGTAATACTTAAGCTAATCCACTGTCATTTGATAAATTATTTATATTAAAACCTATTCCTTCAATTGCTCTTTCCCACATGTTGTCATAATTATCATCAAATATTAAATTTTCATCAACATTTGATATGATCCAATCGTTTGATTTAAGTTCGTTTTCTAGTTGTCCTGGCGACCAACCACAACATCCGAGATATAAATTTACTCCAGAGTTAATTTCTTCCATACATAATGAAGATAAAGAATCCTTAGACGAATTTAGAAAACAATTTGCACCATTTATCTCAATACTGTCTTCCAAAATTATATCTGAATTATGCAATAAAAAACCTTTATCTATTGAAACAGGACCGCCATTAAAAATTGGAATATAAGCATTTAAACTTATTTGAATTATATTCATATCTTTGAGGACATCTTTTAAATTTATTTTATGCGGTTTATTTAATACAATTCCCATTGCGCCGTCAGATGAAAAATTAATTAATAATATTACTGATTTAGAAAACCTTGGATCAGGCATTGATTTCGAAGCAATTAGTATACTTCCTTCAAATGTAATATTTTTATCCATTTTTCTTCAAAAACTAGTGACTAATTTATATCATAATATATATACTAAGAAACTTGCATAAGCAGGTATAAAATCAATTTTAATTTATTAGGAGAAAATTATGGCTATACAAGAAGGAGATAAAATTCCTGAAGCAACTGTCCATCATATGACTGATGCAGGACCAACACCTATAACAACAAGTGAATTATTCTCAGGAAAAAGATCAGTTCTTTTCGCAGTTCCTGGCGCATTTACTCCAGGTTGTTCAATGCATCATTTGCCCGGTTTTATAGATAATTCTGATGAAATTCTAGGTAAAGGTGTAGATCAAATAGTTTGTTTATCAGTAAATGATCCTTTTGTAATGGCTGCATGGGGTAATGATAAGGGCACAGGCGATAAAATGCTTATGGTTGGTGATGGTAATGGTGAACTTACTGAAGCTCTCGGATTATCCATGGATGGCTCAGGTTTTGGTCTAGGCAAAAGATCATTAAGATATTCGATGATAATTGATGATAATTCGCTAACAAAACTTAATGTTGAAGAAAACCCAGGAGAAGTTGCTTCATCAAGTGCGGAAACTATTCTTAGTCAATTATAATTTTTCTAATGCTGAACGAGCAAGATAATCTGCTTGCTCGTTTCCCGCATTACCAGCGTGGCCTTTAACCCAAACCCAAGATATATTTTTATCTTTTATAGCTTCATCAAGACGTATCCATAATTCTTTATTTTTTACATCTTTTTTACTGGCTGTTTTCCAGTTATTTTTTTTCCAATTCGATATCCAACTTGTTATTCCATCTTTTACATAATTGGAGTCCGTATATAAGGTGATTTCATAATCTTTATCTATTTCTTCTAGTGCCTTAATTGCAGCCATAAGCTCCATACGATTATTTGTAGTTTCCTTATCTCCACCTGATAGCTCTATATTTTCATTATCTATTTCGATAAGAACTCCCCAGCCACCAGGACCAGGGTTTCCTGAACATGCGCCGTCAGTATATATATCAACTTTTTTATTCATTAAATGCCATATTCTTCAGGATTATTTATATCTTTATGAAAATCAAGAATTTTAATAAATTCATTTGGATTTTTAGGAGTTACCATTGCATTTTTATCGTTAACTCTCCAATCAACAAGTCGAGTTAATAGAAATCTCAAAGCAGAGCCCGAACATAATATGGGTAATTTTTCGATCTCCGCATGACTTAATTTCCTCTCTTTTTGATAACCCTTTAAAAGGTTTCGAGATAATGAAATATCAAACTCACCATCTTTAAAGCACCAAGCATTAATGCATATACTTAAGTCATAAGATAAAAAATCATTACATGAAAAGCTAAAATCGATAACACCAGAAATTTGACCCTCATGAAAAAGGATATTGTCAGGAAAAAGATCTGCGTGAATAATTCCCTTTGGCAGACTCTCTGGCCAATTTGATTTTATTCTATTGTATTCTTCAAGCATATTTATATTAAGATCTTTTGAAAAAGTTTCCGCAGTAGATTTTGAATTTTTGATTAGCTTCGGAAAGCTATCTAACCCCAATGGATTTTCTCTTTTAATTTCTAAGTTGATGCTAATATTGTGTATCTTACCTAAAATTAAACCAAGCTGATAAGCTTGTTCTTCAGTAACAGATAGAGTAGATTTTCCATCTAAAAAAGTTAATACTGATGCTGGCTTACCCAATATTTCTGCAAAAAGGCTATTATTATTCCTTAATGGAAGAGGACATTTAATACCATTTGAAGATAAATAAAACATATATTCCAAAAAAAACGGAATGTCTTTTTTTTCTACCCTATCTTCGTAAATTGTTAGAATAAAAGAATTTTTTTCTGTTTTTAATTTGTAATTAGTGTTTTCAACACCTTCTGATATCCCTTCAAATTCTTTTAATTCACCTATTTCATAATCCTTAAGAAAAAGGCTTAAGTCTTCTGAAGATACATGCGTATAAACTGCCATTTATTACTCATTAAGTTCTTTGGGTATTTTAAAAGTTATATTTTCATTAGCAACTGAGATATTTTTTATTTCGACATCATATAGTTCATGCATCTTTCCGATAAACTCTTGAATTAGTATATCAGGGGCACTAGCGCCTGCAGTTAAACCTATATTTTTATGTTTTTCAATTTCAAACCAATTAACTTCAGATATGTTCGAAATTAAATGGGTATCACTGCATCCTGATTTTTTACCAACTTCAACCAACCTAAGGGAGTTTGAAGAATTATTGGCACCAATTACATATATCAGATCACATTTATCTGCTATTGATTTTATAGCTAACTGTCTATTTGTAGTTGCGTAACAAATATCTTCTTTTGGCGGCTGTATTATATCTGGAAAGATATTCTTTAATTCTTTGATAATTTCTTTAGTGTCATCTACTGATAAAGTTGTTTGAGTTATTAATGCTACTTTTTTAAAATCAGACGGTTTTATTTTTTTAACATCCTCTTTTTCTTGAATTAAAGTAATTGAATCAATAGGGATTTGTCCCATTGTTCCTATTACTTCAGGATGACCTTCATGACCTATAAGAAAAATGTGCGCCCCATCTTTAAATAGCCTTTTAGCTTCATTATGAACTTTTATAACTAACGGGCATGTTGCATCAATAAATGGCATTTCTCTATTCTCAGCATCTTTCAAAACACTTATTGGAATGCCATGAGCAGAGAATATCACTCTAGATCCTTCAGGAGCGTCTTCAAGATTCTCAATAAATATAACGCCTTTAGATTCTAAGTCTTTTATTACCCATGGATTGTGAACGATTTCGTGCCGTACAAAAATTGGTGGTCCATATTTCTTTAAAGACAGCTCAACAATATTTATTGCTCTATCTACTCCAGCACAAAACCCTCGTGGATTTGGTAAAAATAACATTTTTTTTAATTTTAAGTTCATTTTATGTCTGATTTAACTAATATATACTTATTATACAATTTTATTTTCAATTTAAGAGTTATATTTTTGGAAAACAAAATGTTCAAATATTTTTTTATTATCTATTTTTTAGTTTTTTTGGTTAGTTGTTCAGATTCTGCTTATTTTGATCCTGGTCCATGTCCAAGAGCAGCTATATTAAAAGGAAGCGAGACAAAACAGATAGACAGATCTGATTTACTTATTGAGCTAAATAGAACAATAATGATTTGTGAATATAACCTAAGAAGGAAGAATATTAATTTTGATGTTGGTATTTTTGGTGATGTAATTAATAGCGATACTGTGACGTTAGAAAATTTAAGGATTAACCTTTTTATAGCATTTGTTGGACCAGATGATACAGTTATAGACAAGTGGTCAAAAATTGTTTTTGTAAAACTTAATAATCAAAAAATAAGTTCCTTTTCAGTTCCTATAGAGGGACTCAGATCAAAAATTGAAGAGGGTAGAACAGGTTCATCATATAAAGTTCTTATTGGGCTTGAATAACCAAATTGACAAAATTTTATATATGTTTAATTATATAAAAAGAATCAATTGATTCTAGATATTTGCGGGAGAGACTTTTATAGCGCCGAAGGAGCAACCGCCCTCGGAAACTCTCAGGCAAAAGGACCGCAAATATCATAAAACTCTGGAAAGTAAGTTTAATACTTCTCCGACGGGGTAAGCAACTAAAGTTGTCAAATCTCTCAGGGTCCAATGACAGAGGAGGGCAGTTGGAAACAACTATGCTGTCATGGAGATTATATGTCTGAGGCTTATTGGGGTTTAGAACAAAATCTTAAAACTACCCCTTTGTACAAAATTCACAATGATAATAGAGCAAAATTAGTACCTTTTGCTGGATATCATTTACCTATTCAATATGAAAATGGTATTATTGCTGAGCATAATCATACGAGAAATTCTGTAAGTATTTTTGATGTTTCACATATGGGGCAGATTAAAATATCAGGACCAATGATTTATGATGCAATGGAAAAGATACTTCCCATTTCTTTTTCTAAGATAGCTCCTGGTCAAATTAAATATACACAATTTCTTAATAACGAAGGTAAGATTATTGATGATCTAATGATCTGTAGAACTTTTGAGGAAGATCATGTTTGGCTTGTCGTTAATGCAGATTGTACCTCAAAAGACCTTGATCATTTATATAATAATCTAAATAAAGCCTATAAAATTGAATTGATTGAAGATAGAGCTCTAATAGCCTTACAAGGACCAAACTCATCAAATATTTTAAAGACTTTTTTTCAAGAAATTGATGATATGCCTTTCATGACAGCTGATTGGTTTAATTATAATAATGAGAAATTTTTTATTTCTAGATGTGGATATACTGGTGAAGATGGTTTTGAGATATCGATAAAAGATAGATATGCAGAAAAATTTATAAACGAACTTTTACAATGCGAAGGTGTTAAACTTGCTGGTTTAGGCGCTAGAAATTCTTTAAGAATGGAAGCAGGACTTTGTTTGTATGGAAATGACATATCATCCTCTGTATCACCAATCGAAGCTGGTTTAACATGGTCTATTCCAAAAGAAAGAATCGAAAATGGTGGTTTTATTGGCCATGAACCGATCAAAAAAGATTTAGAAAATGGGGTTGAAAGACAATTAGTTGGTATTAAGCCTATGGGTAAACTTCCAGCTAGAGAAGGAACACAAATTTTTGATAAAAATGAAAAAACAATAGGCGAAATCACTAGTGGGGGGTACTCCCCTTCGCTTCAAGGACCAATTGCTATGGGATACATTAATTCAGATATCCTAAAAAGTAATTGTGAGATTTTATTAAATGTTAGAGGTAATTTAATACCAGCAGAAATAACTTCACTTCCTTTTGTTGAGCATAAATATTTTAGAGGTAACAAATAAAATGGCTGAGATTTATTTTACTAAGGATCATGAATGGATAAAAGTAGAAGACAATATTGGTGTTGTAGGCATTACTGCATATGCAAGTGAGCAACTGGGAGATATTGTTTTTGTTGAATTACCAGAAGAAGGTATTACTGCAGAAATTGGAAAAGATATTGCTGTTGTTGAATCTGTAAAAGCAGCAAGTGAAGTATATTCTCCAGTTTCTGGTACAATAATAAAATCCAATGAAGATTTAAACTCAACTCCAGAAATAGTAAATGAAGATCCTATTGGTAAGGGTTGGTTTTACGAAATTAAAATTTCTAATAATGACGAGCTTTCAGAGCTTATGTCTGAAGAAGAATATCAGAAACATATAGGTGATTAAATGAGATATTTACCATTAACTAAAAATAATAGAGAAGAAATGTTAAGTACTATTGGAGCAAACAATATTGATGAACTTTTTTCCAATATTGCTGAGAAAGTAAGTATTAATCCAAAATTTGATTTACCTAATCATAAAACTGAAATGGAAGTAGAAAAACATTTATCTCTTTTGTCTGATAAAAATCTTCATGCAGATAATAGCAATTTTTTCATAGGCGGTGGATCATACAAGCATCATATTCCTGCAAGTGTAGATCACATTATTCAGAGATCAGAATTTCTGACTTCATATACTCCTTACCAACCAGAAATATCACAGGGTACATTGCAATATCTATATGAATTCCAAACTCAGGTATCTCTCTTAACTGGCATGGATATTTCTAATGCATCTATGTATGACGGGTCAACGGCTGCTGCTGAAGCAGTATCAATGGCGAAAAGAATAACTAAAAGAAATCAAGTTATTTTATCAAATACAATCCACCCTCATTATGCAGATGTTATCAAAACTGTATCAGGTATTAAAGATAGCGAGTTTTTTTATGGTAGAAATTTTTCTATTGATATTGATTATTTACTTAATGAAGTTAATGAAAATACTGCTTGTGTGGTCGTTCAAAATCCAGACTTTTTTGGCTCTTGTTATGATTTGTCATCTTTAGCAGAATTTGTTCAAAGTAAAGGAGCATTGCTTATTGTTGTTGTAACTGAAGTTTTATCATTAGGAATGATGAAATCCCCAGGCGCAATGGGCGCTGATATTGTGGCATGCGAAGGTCAATCCCTAGGCAATCCTATGAATTTTGGTGGACCATATGTGGGTCTGTTATCAACAAAGAATAAATATTTAAGACAAATTCCTGGAAGGATTGTTGGAGAGTCTGAAGATGTTGATGGAAAAAAAGGTTTTGTACTAACATTATCAGCAAGAGAGCAACATATTAGAAGAGAAAAAGCTACATCAAATATATGTACAAATTCAGGACTATGTAGCTTGGCATTTACAATTCACTTAACACTTCTTGGTGAGAAAGGCTTTAAGAACCTTTCAAGACTTAATCATGAGTCAGCATTAAATTTGAAAGAAAAAATATTAAAAATTCCAGAATTTAAATTGTTAAACAAAAGTTTTTTCAATGAATTTACTATCGAATTACCAATTAAGGGCGAAGTATTTGTTGATAGAATGGCAGAAAAAGGTGTTCTAGCAGGCATACCTGTATCAAGATTAATTAATAATAATAAGGAATTAGATAATTTTATCGTGGTTGCTAGTACGGAAACTAATACAGAAGATGATATGAATTCATATATTGAAGCAGCAAAAGAGGTTTTATGATGAAAAATTCGACTAAAGGTCTAAATCACGATGAACCAATATTATTTGAAATTGGTGGTATGGATAAATCTGGAGTTGATCTTAATGAACCAACATTTAAAGAAAATTTTATTGGTGAATGTTTTGAGAATCGAGAAATTGGTTTACCTGGATTAAGTGAGCCTGAGTCAATTAGACATTATGTTAGATTATCAAGAAAGAACTATTCTATTGATGCAGGTCTTTACCCTTTAGGTTCATGCACAATGAAGCATAACCCAAGACTAAATGAGAAAATGGCAAGATTAAAAGGATTTTCTGAAATTCATCCGCTTCAACCTTTATCAACATGCCAGGGCGCTCTTGAACTTATAGATGAAATTTCGACTTGGTTAAAAGAATTAACAGGAATGCAAGCCGTTACTATGACTCCAAAAGCTGGCGCTCAAGGCGAACTTTGTGGAATGCTTGCAATTAAAAAAGCAATAGAAGCAAGGAATGAGTGTCATCGAACTAAGGTTTTGGTCCCTGATTCTGCTCATGGCACTAATCCTGCAACCGCTGCTTTTTTAGGTTTTGATGTTGTAACAATAAAATCTGATAAAAATGGTAGATTGAATTTTGATGATTTTAAAGAAAATGTAGATAAAAACTTTGCTGCAGCAATGATTACAAATCCAAATACATGTGGTCTTTTTGAGGACGATATTATTGAAATAGCAAATTACATTCATGATGCAGGTGGTTATTTGTATTGTGACGGAGCCAACTTTAATGCCTTAGTTGGTAAAGTAAGGCCTGGTGACTTAGGTATTGATGCTATGCATATAAATTTACATAAAACATTTTCTACACCACATGGCGGAGGCGGACCAGGATCTGGTCCAGTAGTTTTCTCTGATATTTTAAAGGATTTCTGTCCAGCTCCACTTTTAAAAAAAGATGAAGAAAATTATTATTTAGTGGAAAATCATAATGATAAAGATATTAATAAATCTTTTGGTCGGCTTTGTGTTTTTCATGGCCAAATGGGAATGTTTGTTAGAGCTTTATCTTACATGATGAGTCATGGTTCTGACGGCTTAAGGCAAGTTTCAGAAGATGCAGTGCTTAATGCAAATTACATCAAATCTTCATTAGAGGATATTTTAACACCTGCTTATGAAGGGTATTGTATGCATGAAGTTTTATTTAATGACGATTTTTTAAATGGAACTGGTGTTGAGACAATTGATTTTGCAAAGGCTTTAATAGATAAAGGTTATCATCCAATGACAATATATTTCCCTCTTGTTGTTCATGGAGCATTACTAGTTGAACCAACAGAAACTGAGTCAAAGAATTCTATTGATCAATTTATTGAAACCATTAGGGAATTAGCCTCAAAAACTCAAGATGGAGAAGAATTCTTTAAGAAGGCGCCAATTTATACTCCCATTAGAAGATTGGATGAAACGAAAGCCGCAAGAAATCCAGTTTTAAGATGGCAAAAGAATGATGTAATTGCAGCAGAGTAGTGCCCGATTTTTCTATTGAAGATAAAAAAGGACAATTAGACTTTAGTAATATTGCTGGTGTAGACGAAGTGGGAAGAGGTCCTTGGGCTGGACCAGTTTATTCAGCAATCGTTATTTTAAATAGGAACTGTATACCTGAGGGCATAAATGACTCTAAAAAAATTTCCGAAAAAAAACGCATAGAATTATATGAAGAAATTCTTATAAATCATAAATATGGCATAGGTTTCGCTTCACCAAATGAAATAGACCAATTAAATATCCTCGAAGCTACATTTCTTTCTATGCGAAGAGCATTAGAAAATCTAATTATAAAGCCCGATTATATTCTTGTAGATGGGAATTTGAGTCCAAATTTTAATATTCCTCATGAAAATATAATAAAAGGTGATAGCATTTCAATGTCAATTGCTGCAGCATCAATAATTGCTAAAGTTGAAAGAGATAAATTTATGTTAAATATCGATAACGAACACCCAGAATATAAATGGAAAAAAAATAAAGGATATGGAACTAAAGATCACCAAAATGCATTAAATGCTTATGGTGTAACAAAACACCACAGAAAATCATTTTCTCCCATTCGCAAGATATTGAGTCTTTCAGCTGACTAATGACTCAACATATAGATAATTCAATCAAATAATAATTCTTGGAATATATTTTGTTGACCAAATATAAAATTCCTATGAGGATATTATGGTTATGGAAGAAAAATCATATATAAAACAGTCAATTCAAAAAAATTCTATTTATCATGGGGATTCCCTAAGTATTCTAAAAACAATACCAAGTAATTCTGTTGACCTTGTATTTGCTGATCCTCCTTATAATTTACAACTTAAAAATAAACTATTACGTCCTGACTCTTCAAAGGTAGATGCTGTTAATGATAAATGGGATCAGTTTGAAAGCTTTAAAAATTATGATGATTTTACAACGAATTGGCTAACGGAAGTAAAAAGAGTAACAAAACAAGACGGAACAATCTGGGTTATAGGTTCTTATCATAATATTTTTAGAATGGGTAAAATTATTCAAGATTTAGGGTTTTGGATTCTTAACGATATAGTTTGGAGGAAATCCAATCCGATGCCAAATTTTAAAGGAACAAGATTTACAAATGCACATGAGACATTGATTTGGGCAGCACAAGGTCAGGATGCTAAATATGATTTTAATTATCAAGCTATGAAATCATTGAATGATGGAATTCAGATGCGCTCAGATTGGGAAATACCTATTTGTTCTGGTAAAGAAAGACTTAAGGATGCTGCCGGTAAAAAAATACATTCAACACAAAAACCTGAAGCGCTTTTACATAGAGTCTTATTATCTTCTTCAAGTCCAGGCGATTTAATCCTTGATCCTTTTTTTGGAACTGGGACTACTGGAGCAGTAGCAAAAAAATTAGGTAGAAATTATGTTGGTATTGAGCAAGACAAAAACTACATAAAAGAAGCTAAGAAAAGGATTAAAAATGTAACACTATTAGGTAAAAAGGAGTTAGAGGTTACAGAATCAAAGAAAAATCAAATTCGTGTTCCTTTTGGAAGTTTAGTTGAAAGTGGAATAATAAAACCCGGAAGTGTTTTAAAAGGCCCAAAGAGTTTGAAAGCTAAGAAATTTTCAGCAACTGTTAGAGTGGATGGCAGTGTTTATTCTGAAGGTGAAAAGGGCTCTATTCATCAAATTAGCGCTAAATTACAAGGCAAAGAATCATGTAATGGATGGACTTTTTGGCATTTAGAAAATAATGGTGAGCTCCAATTAATTGATAATTTGAGAACAAATTTTATTAACGCTAATAAAGTTAATTAATTACAAGCTCCAATATAAGAAAAAACGAAATCTGAAGTCCTAGTAAATTATTACTTTTAAATATTTTTAAACATCTATCACTGTTATCTATATCTAAATAAATAATTTGAGAAACTAGGTGAATTAATAAAGATAAAATAGCTAAATGAATAATTAAACTATTGCTTAGACTTAAAAGTATAACTGTAAATATCATGAAAAAAATTGCATAAAAAATAAGTAAAGCATATTTGGTATTTTGACCTAATTTTATTGCAGACGATTTTAGATTTAGTAAGAAATCATCATCTTTGTCTTGATGTGCATAAATTGTGTCATATCCGATAGTCCAAAATATACATGCCAAATAAAGCATAATTGGGTAAATAGATGAAAAATCATTTGAAAGAGATAACCAACCAAGCAATGCGCCCCAATTAAATGTAATACCTAAAAAAACTTGGGGCCACCAAGTTATTCTTTTCATTAACGGATAAATAAAAACAGGTATCAAAGCAAGGCAACCAAGAATTATAGTTAATTTATTAAATTGAATAAGTATCAATAATCCAATTAAAAGCTGAACTAATAAAAAAACCATTGCAGCAAATGTTTTTATTTTATTAGAAGCAAGCGGTCTATCTTTTGTTCTTATTACATTTTTATCATATTCTTTATCTAGAAAATCATTCCATGTACAACCAGCCCCTCGCATAATAAATGAACCTATAAAAAAAAGAATGAAAAAACTAATCGGAGCCAATTGTTTATTATATAAACTATATAAAAGTAATGACCATATACATGGCCAGAACAAAAGCATAAAACCAACAGGCTTATCGTACCTTGCAAGCTGAATAAATGGTGTAATTTTATTTAAAAGAGTATTGTACATGATTTGTTATTTAATTTTCTTAGAGTTACCTAACATTTATCTTTTACTTTATAATATTGAAATATGAAAATTATACGAGTTTATATAAATAAAAAAATAACAAATGGGTTTATAGAGTTAGATCAATCTCAAACTCACTATATTAAAAATGTTATGCGATTGAATATTGGAGATAATTTTAATATTTTTAATGAAAATGATGGTGAGTGGGCTGTTGAGCTTCTTGAATTAAATAAGAAAAAATCAAAAGTTAAAACATTAAAAGAAATTGGTATTAAAGATAAGCCTAGTGATATTTGGATACTTTTCGCGCCAGTTAAAAAATTAAGAATCGATTTTATTGCTCAAAAAATAACTGAATTAGGTGCTAGAGTTATATGGCCAGTTCTTACGGAGAGAACTCAATATAAATCCATCAAGCAATCTAAAATTTTGTCCAATGCTATTGAGGCAGCCGAACAATGTGGTTTAACATTTATTCCAAAGGTTAATAAGATAGAAAATCTTGAATATATCATTGATAATTGGGATCATATAGATTCTGAACGAACCTTAATATTTTGTGATGAAAAATGTGAAAATAATCCAAAAAAACAACTTGAGTCCATTAAAAGTATAAACAAATCAAATAAATGGGCTATTCTTATTGGTCCAGAGGGTGGTTTCAGCGATAAAGAAAGAGAAAAG
Source organism: uncultured PS1 clade bacterium (assembly GCA_902609025.1). Lineage (GTDB taxonomy): Bacteria > Pseudomonadota > Alphaproteobacteria > MED-G09 > MED-G09 > AG-430-B22. The sequence continues at coordinate 1,301 of CACLQD010000003.1, read as the reverse complement.
ATTAATAGTATTAAAAATTTAAGTATTATTTCACTTGGGCCAAGAATCTTAAGATCTGATACTGCAATAGTTAGTTCGTTATCTCTTTTTCATTCAACCTTAGGTGATTGGGTATAGCTTTATAGGCGAAAATTAACTAAAAAATAGAATGGAAAGAATCGAATCAAAAGATCAATTAATTAGCTATATAGCTGAGGGGGAAAAAAACCCATCAGATTTTAAGATTGGAACAGAGCATGAGAAATTCCCATTCAATATTAATGCAAACAAACCAATTTCATATGATGGTAAGAACGGTATTCGAAGCCTTCTTGAGAATTTCGAAGAGTATGGATGGAAATCAGTTTATGAAAATGGAAATGTCATTGCGCTCACTCGGGACAATAAATTAGGCGGAGGTTCAATAACTCTTGAACCAGCAGGTCAGTTCGAACTCTCCGGAGCTATGTTAGATAATGTTCATGAAACATTCTTTGAGTTAGTTGAGCATAAAAACCAATTATCAAATATCGGAGAAAAAATGGGATTAGATTTCTTAGCTATAGGCTTTACCCCTGACTGGTCTAGAGATGAAATGCCTATAATGCCAAAAAAACGTTACGATATAATGAGGAGTTATATGCCTACTAAAGGTGATCACGGACTTGATATGATGTTAAGATCATGTACCTCACAGGTTAACTTAGATTATTCATCTGAATTGGATATGGTTAAGAAATTAAGGCTTTCATTTATTCTTCAACCTGTTGCAACGGCTTTATTTTCTAACTCACCGTTTAGTGAAAATTCTCCTAATGGCTTTAGTTCATATAGAAGCGAAGTTTGGAAAGACACTGATCCAGATAGAACAGGTATTCTAACTTTTATTTTTGATGATGGTATGGGTTACGAGCGATATGTAGACTATGCTATGAAAGTTCCTATGTACTTTATTTACAGAAATGGAGAGTACATTAATTTAACTGGCTATACCTTTGAAGATTTTATTAATGGTAAAATAGAGGTAGTGAAAGATTTTTATCCAACTATTGATGATTGGGAGCTTCATTTAACAACAATTTTTCCTGAGGCAAGGTTAAAAAAATTTATTGAAATGAGAGGTGCTGATGCAGGTAATATAAATCATGTATGTGCATTATCGGCTTTTTGGGTAGGATTAATGTACGATAATAATTCTTTAAATGCAGCTTTAGAATTAACAAAAAATATATCCTCTGAAGAATTAGTAGCATTAAGAAATATGGTTCCAAGCAAAGGATTGCATTCTAAATTAGGTAAACTAGATATTTATCAATTGGCAT
>CACLQD010000002.1 GCA_902609025.1 uncultured PS1 clade bacterium | reverse complement strand
TTAGTCGATAGAATTTCAAATGAGTTTGAAGAGTTTGCAGATGCTTTTTTTTCTAAAATCATGGCTGTACAAACATCACCAAAGATAAAATGACAATCGCGATCTTTGAAATCTAAATGTCCAGAGCAAATCTCGGGATCAACTATTAAAATTGTTTCTGCGCTTCCGGCCTTAATCATATCAGCAGCAGCTTGAATCCCAAAAGTTGCAGATGAGCAAGCAACATTCATATCAAAAGCAAATCCTTGAATCCCTAAATATTGTTGTACTTCGATTGCTATTGCAGGATAAGCTCTCTCTAAATTAGAGCATGCTGTAATAACTGCATCTATATCAGAAGGCTTTTTCCTAGATACTTCTAAAGCTTGTTTAGCTGCCTCTATAGACATTTCTGCTAAAATAGATGGTTCGTCATTATTTCTCCTGTCTAAAATAGGGTGCATAATATCAGGATCTAAAATTCCTTTTTTATCCATTACAAACCTATTTTTTATGCCTGAGGCATTATAAATAAAGTCTTCATTAGACAATTCTAAGGCATCTAATTCACCATTATCAATTAGATCCTTGTTAAGTGTATTAAATTTCTCTGCATAAGCATTATAAGCTTCAACAAGCTCTTTATTTGTTATTGATTCTTTAGGGGTAAATACACCAGTTCCGCTGATTACAATTTCATTCATAATCCAAAAATAATATCAGAAAAATCAATTATGTTAATCTTTTTGACATTTTAAGTAATGCGGGCAACTCACTAAATGATCATTTATTATTCCAGAAGCTTGCATAAATGAGTAAACTGTTACTGGCCCACAAAAACTAAACCCTAATTCTTTCATTTTTTTTGAAATTTTTTTAGATAATTCGGTATCTTTGGGAATTTCTCTTAATTCCTTTCTAGAGTTAATAATAGGTTTATAATCAACATATTTCCAGAAAAAATCGGAAAATTTTTTAGAACTCTTGAATTCATTGTTATAAATTTTTGCATTATTTATAGTTGAAAGTATCTTTTTTTTATTTCTTACAATTGATCTATCTTCCATAAGCTCCTTGATCTTTTTATTATTATATCTTGAAATAACCTTTGGATTAAAATTATCAAAAGCTATTTTGAAATTATCCCTTTTTTTTAGAATAATTATCCAACTAAGACCAGATTGAAAAGTTTCTAAAGTAAGCATTTCAAATAGTTTTTTGCCATCAAATTCTGGTTTTCCCCATTCATCATCATGATATTTCATGTAAATATCATGTGAATTAGACCAATTACAAAAACCTTCCCTATCAGATGGCATAATCTTTAAGAATATCAGGAATGTGAACAGTTATAGTAACTTCAGCATTATTTATATTAACAATTACATTTTCCTTTTGAATTTTAGGCAATACATCAGTTTTAAGAATTGCTACGCTTTCATTCTCGTATGATTTAATAATTGTTCCAATTTTTTTATTTTCTAAAAAAATATCATCACCTTGCTTGTTATTTCTATTAGATGTAATTGAAAAAACTCTTTTTTTTGGTTTTCCTTTTCTATACATTCTTGAAGTTACTTCTTGTCCGATAAAACAACCTTTTTTGAATGAAATTGAATTCAGATAATCAAGATTTAATTCTATTGGAAAAAATTCACCAGATAAAAAATCTTCACCTTCTTCAACTATACCAAGAGAAATTTTTTTCTTTTCATAATTTTCACTATTAGAACTATCGTTACTTTTCTCTCTTACTCCTCTCCAGCCTAAATTTTTATTTCTAGGGTCAATAAAGGAACCCTGAAATTCTTTTTCTAGACAAACCACAACTTCTAGATCATTTTTTTCTTCAAAATTTACATCTGAATTTAGTTTATATATTTGCATCTTTTCCATAAATGATTGAAAGGATTTTTTGTGTAAATCTAATAGGAGGTGAGTTTCTTCTCTTTTTACAAAGAACTGATTTAACAATTTTCCTTGAGGACTTAAAAAACAACTTGATAACAGTTCTTCAGCATTACTACTTAAGTCGATAGTTATTATAGACTGAAGGAAGTCTTCAGAATCTTTTCCTGAAACTAGGACTAAAGATCTATTTGTTAATGTTATTAATTCATTATTCATATATTTTTATTTAATTTTAATTTTATTATATTAGTATAATGAAATAGGAATTTCGTTACAATGCCATTTGATATCATCTTTAAAAACGCAAATATAACTGATGAGAGTAAAAGCTATATTTCTGATATAGGGATTAAGGATGGAATTATATCCGAAATCGGAAGCCTTAATGATGATGCTGAAACAATTTTAAATATAGAACATTTAGATTTAATTCCTGGTGTTATAGATACTCAGGTACATTTTCGTGAACCAGGACCAATGCATAAAGAAGATCTGAATACTGGTACAAAATCAGCTATTTTGGGTGGAATAACTGGTGTTTTTGAAATGCCCAATACAAACCCTTCAACAACTAATCTTGAAGCACTATTAGATAAATTTGAACGTGCAAAAAATAGATCCTATTGTGATTATGCTTTTTATGTTGGCGGAACTGAAAACAATAGTAAAGAGCTACCTAAATTAGAGAAAGTTGAAGGCTGCTGCGGTGTAAAAGTTTTTATGGGATTGAGTATTGGAGGTCTAGTGGTATCAGGAGATGAAGATTTGTCTAAAATCATGTCTGAAATTAATTTTAGAGCATCATTTCATTCTGAAGATCAAAGCTCTCTTGATGCCAGAAAAGAATACCAAGTAACAGGAGATATACATTCTCATGAAGTATGGAGAAATGATGAGCAATGTTTTACTGCTACTCAAAGAATAATTAAAATTGCCAGAAAATATAATAAAAAAATACATATTCTTCATGTATCAACAGGACAAGAGGCTGAATTTTTAGCTGATAATAAAGACATAGCTTCTGTTGAAATAACTCCTCAACATTTAACTTTATCAGCTCCTGATTGTTACAATGAACTTGGAAGTTATGCCCAAATGAATCCGCCGATTAGAGATATAAATCATCAGACTAAATTATGGACAGCTATAAATAATGGTGTTGCAGATATAATAGGCTCAGATCACGCTCCCCATACTAAAGATGAAAAGGATAAAGAATATCCTATTTCCCCATCAGGTATGCCTGGTGTTCAAACTCTTGTTCCTGTCATGTTAAACCATGTAAATAATAAGAAATTATCCTTAAATCGATTTGTTCAATTAACCAGTGCAAACCCCGCAAGGTTATTTGGTATTAAAAATAAGGGTTTTATAGAAGTAGGTAATGATGCTGATTTTACTGTAATTGACTTAAATAAAGAGAGGGTTATTGAGAATAATTGGATTGTAAGTAAGTGTGGTTGGACTCCTTATGATGGAATGAAAATAAAAGGGTGGCCAATTATGACAATAATAAGAGGCAATATTGTTATGAGGGAAGATGAACTATCTGACCCAATAGGTCAACCAATGCAATTTAATAGATAATTTAGGAGGAAAAATGTCTGAAAAATTTAGAGCTCTTATGATTGAGAAAGAGGATGATGTTCAAACTGTTAATATGGTTGAGATCGATGATAATGATTTAATGGAAGGTAATGTCCTAATAAAAACTACTCATTCAACATTAAATTATAAAGATGGTTTAGCTATAACAGGAACATCACCGGTTGTTCGATCATTCCCAATGATACCTGGAATTGATTTAAGTGGAATAGTTTTATCATCAGAAGATAAAAATTTTTCAGAAGGAGACAGGGTAGTTTTAAATGGTTATGGTTTGTCAGAAAGTCATTTTGGTGGATATTCGGAAAAGGCTAGAGTTAAATCTGAACATCTATTAAAGCTACCTGAAAATATATCCAATAAACAAGCAATGGCTATAGGAACAGCAGGTTATACTGCAATGTTATGTGTTTTGGCTATTGAAGATCATGGTATAAAACCAGATGATGGAGAAATTTTGGTATCTGGTGCTTCAGGTGGAGTTGGATCTGTAGCAATTTCTCTTCTCTCAGATTTAGGTTACAATGTAGAGGCTTCAACAGGAAGATTAGAAGAAACCGCATATCTTAATAATCTTGGCGCGAAAACAGTTATTGATAGATCTGAATTATCTGAACCATCAAGACCTTTAGGAAAAGAGAGATGGGCTGGAGCGATTGACTCAGTTGGCAGCACTACATTGGCTAACATACTTGCTCAGATATCTTATGGTGGAGCTGTTTCTGCATGCGGACTTGCGCAAGGAATGGATCTTCCCTCTACAGTTATGCCATTCATATTAAGAGGTGTTTCTTTGCTTGGTATTGACTCAGTAATGGCCCCAATGCAAATAAGAGAGAGAGCTTGGAATCGTCTAAGTAAAGATATTAATTTTGAAAAACTAGAAGAAATGATTATTGAAACTTCACTGGATCAAATTGAGAAATTTGCACAAGATATATTGAAAGGGCAAGTCAGAGGAAGAGTTGTAGTAAATATCCAATAAATTTTATGATTTTATTTCTTTAAGTCGCTCTGATACTAAAAATGCTAAATCTAGTGACTGATTAGCATTCAGTCTTGGATCACAATGTGTGTGATATCTGCTAGATAGATCTTCTTCCAATACCTCAAAAGATCCACCACAACATTCTGTAACGTTTTGACCTGTCATTTCAATATGAACACCGCCAGCATATGTACCTTCAGCTTCATGAATATCAATGAACTTTTTTACTTCATTTAAAAGGGTATCTAAATATCTTGTTTTATAACCATTTGAAGCTTTAATTGTATTTCCATGTACTGGATCACAACACCAAACAACACTTTTTCCTTCTGATTCTATTGCTTTTATAAGAGAGGGAAGGTGATCTTCTATTTTATCCACTCCAAATCTAGCAATAAGAGTAATTCTACCCTCTTCATTTGATGGATTTATTATATCTATTAATTTTATTAATTCATCTGCCTCAATAGACGGCCCACATTTGATTCCAATTGGATTATGAATTCCTCTTACGAATTCAATATGAGCACCATCGGGTTGGCGTGTTCTATCGCCAATCCAGAGCATATGTGCGGATGTGTCATACCAATCTCCACTAGTAGAGTCTACTCTTGTTAATGCCTCTTCATATCCAAGCAATAATGATTCATGGCTTGTAAAGAACTCAACAGATCTTAATGCTTGTGAGGTATTAGAGTTAATACCAACAGCATCCATAAAATCTAATGTTTCAGATATTCTACCTGCTAGAGCTTCGTACTGTTCACCTTGTTTACTTTCTTTTACAAAATCCATATTCCATTGATGAACATGATCAAGATTAGCATAACCACCTTGAGCGAAAGCTCTTAAAAGATTTAGTGTTGAAGCTGACTGTCTATATGCCATAATTTGTCTTTGAGGGTCTGGTTTTCTAAGTTCAGAATCAAACGAGATATCGTTAATTATATCACCTCTATAACTTGGCAATTCAATATCACCTTGCTTCTCCATGGGAGCTGACCTAGGCTTAGCGAATTGACCTGCAATTCTGCCTACTTTAACTATAGGACAACCTGCGCCAAAAGTTAATACTATGGCCATTTGAAGCATAACTCTGAAAGTATCACGAATATTGTCAGGATGATGTTCTGCAAAACTTTCTGCACAATCTCCGCCTTGAAGTAAAAATGCTTCACCTCTAGATACTTTAGCTAAATGTTCTTTTAATCTCCTAGCTTCACCTGCAAAAACAAGAGGTGGATAGGAAGATATTCTTTTTTCTACCTTTTCAAGAGCCTTTTGATCATCATATTCAGGTACTTGAATTATAGGTTTATTTCTCCAGCTATCTTTTGACCAGTTTTTAGCCATAGTAATCTCCAAATATAGAAAAACGGTTATAGATGAATAATCAATGTATTAACAGTAATTTATATAAATATATTTATTATAATTATTACATATTTATTAGATTTTAATAAGAATCATTAAAAAATTGTGACTTTAATACAATAGTTTTAATAAAATTGATAAAAAAACTTCTATTCAGCTGCTTGAGATAATTCTTCTCTGTATTTTTTGAATTCTAGTCTTGCAACTGCTCTGTTATGAACTTCATCTGGACCATCGACTATTCTCAATGTCCTCGCACTAGCATAAGCTCTTCCTAAACCAAAATCAGTAGTAACACCACCACCACCATGAGCTTGAATTGCATCATCAATAATATCTAACAATGTTCTCGGAGCTTTTACTTTGATCATTGCTATTTCAGCCCTTGCAACTTTATTACCAACTGTATCCATCATATAAGCAGCTTTCATAGTTAAAAGCCTTGAGCATTCAATTTCTATTCTTGCTTTAGATATTCTTTCTTCCCAAACTGAATGTTCAGCTATAGGCCTCCCAAATGCCTCTCTACTTAAAAGTCTCTTGGCCATTTTTTCGAGAGTTCTTTCTGCAACCCCAATAGCTCTCATACAATGATGAATTCTTCCTGGCCCTAAGCGACCTTGAGCGATTTCAAAACCTCTACCTTCACCTAAAAAAAGATTTTCAACTGGGACTCTAACATTATCTAATTTGACTTCACTGTGCCCATGTGGCGCATCATCAAAACCAAAAACCGGAAGATGTCTCACAATTTCTACTCCAGGGGTTTCCATCGGTACTAAAATTTGACTCTGTTGCTGATGTCTAGATGCGTCTGGGTTAGTCTTTCCCATAACGATAGCTACTTTACATCTTGGGTCCATGACTCCAGATGACCACCATTTTCTTCCATTAATAACATACTCATCACCATCTCTTTCAATTTTTGTCGAAATATTAGTAGCATCAGAAGAAGCTACATCAGGTTCTGTCATTAAGTAAGCAGATCTCATTTCACCTTCAAGTAATGGTTGAAGCCATTTTTCTTTATGCTCTTCAGTTCCATAGCGTTCAATAAGTTCCATATTTCCTGTATCAGGTGCAGAACAGTTAAAAACTTCAGAAGCCCAACCGACTCTTCCCATAATTTCACAAATTGGAGCATACTCAACATTTGTTAAACCTCCGCCTCGCTCTGATTCAGGTAAAAACATATTCCAAAGACCTTCTTCTTTGGCCTTTACTTTTAAATCTTCCAAAATTTGGGGTATTTGCCAACGGTCTTCACCAAAAGCTATCATTTGTTCATCATATGTTGCTTCATTAGGGTATACATATTTATCCATAAAAGCTTCAACACGAGCGATTAGTTCTTTTGTTTTGTCATTATGCTCAAAAATCATGATTATCTCCTGAATTTTTCTATAAGTTAGTGATTATCTAACAGAATTATCGATTATACAAATTATCTTCTTTGTGAAAAGAATTTTTTTAAAAGAACTTCTGACTCTTTTTTATAAAATCCATTAAAAACATTAGGCTCGTGATGGCAAGAATTTGACGAAAAAATCCTTATACCATTTTCAACACATCCTTTTTTCTTATCTTCAGTAGCAAAGTATAGATTTTTAATTCCAACTAATGAAATTGCCATTGCACACATTGCACATGGTTCTAAAGTTGTGAACAAAGAAAAATCAAATAATTTAGTTGTTTTTAAGGCTTTACAAGCATTTCTAATTACTAAAATTTCAGCATGAGCGGTTGGATCGTTCAGTTCTCGCATTCGATTTCCGTTTGAAGATATAATTTCATTTTTTTGATTAACAATTACTGCTCCAACAGGTACTTCATCTCTGTCCTTAGCTTTTTCAGCTTCAGATAAAGCTAACTTCATAAAGTATTTAGTTTTTGTTGTAGTGTTTTCCAATTTTATTACCTATTTTTATGTATAAGGCTTGAACATGGAAAAAAAAACAAAAAATGAAAAAATTAGAATTGCAAAATTAATTTCTAATTCAGGTTTAACCTCAAGAAGAGAAGCAGAAAAACTTATATTAGAAAAGCGAGTTACTTTGTATGGAGAAGTAATTGACTCACCAGCTCTAAATGTTGACAGGAATGCAGTTGTAACTGTGGATGGTGAGGTTGTAGATACAAGGGTAAAAACCAGTGTTTGGATTTTTAATAAACCAAAAAGTTGTCTTGTTACAAAGAGCGACCCGAAAGGCAGAGATACTATCTATAGCTTTTTACCTAAAGAATTAAAAAATACAATAAGTGTTGGTCGTTTAGATTATAATAGTGAAGGTTTATTAATTCTTACCAACAATGGAGATTTATCAAGATATCTTGAGCTACCTAAGAATAACTTTAAGAGAACTTATAAGGTTCGGGTGTTTGGAAAAGTAGATGAAAAAAAGTTAAAAAATTTATCAGAGGGAATATCTATTCAAGGAGAAAAATATAAACCTATAGATGCGATAATTGAAAAAAGACAAAATTCAAATTCATGGTTAAAGTTTTCTTTATATGAAGGAAAAAATAGAGAAATCAGAAAAATATGTAACCATATGAATCTTGAGGTAAATAGATTGATAAGATATGCATATGGGCCTTTTAGCTTAGGTAATTTAACAAAATGTGGAGTAAAAGAAATTTCAAATATTTTTTTGAAAAGAAATTTTGCTAATTTTTTCTAATTAAAGAGGAAATAATGAGAATTATCTCAGGTAAGTATGCTAGAAGAAAAATAATTACCCCTAAAGGTAATGAAACTAGACCTACTACGGATAGATTTAAGGAGACCTTATTTAATATTATTGAAAATAGTCTTAAAATTAATCTTAAGCAAAAAAATGTTTTAGATCTGTTTGCCGGTTCAGGATCTTTAGGTTTAGAGGCTATTTCCAGAGGAGCTAAGAATTGTACTTTTATTGATAAATCATTAAAAGCCGTTAAAGCTATAGAAGAAAATATTTCACACCTCGAATTAAACTCATGCTGTGATTGTTACAAGTTTGATGTAAATAAAATAAGAAAATTTACAAATGACAAAAATAAGAAAATTGACATAATTTTTTCTGATCCACCTTACTCAAAAACAGATGTTAATGAGATTGCAATTAATAATTTAATTAAAAACAGCTGGATGAATGATAGTGTTTATATTTTTCTTGAAACTTCTAGTCGTTTGCCTATTAAGAGTATAAGTGGCTTTGAGGTTTTAGAAAAAAGAAAAATTGGCGATAGTTTATTAACAATTTATTTATCTTCAAGCTATTGAACCATTGAAAAAAATCAATAATATCAAATAAAATTAAGGAGATTATTATGAGAGGATTAATGCAGGAATGGCCTTTGCTTGTTCATACTTTTATTGATCATGCAAAAATCCACCATGGGGAAAGAGAAATTGTTACTAGGAAAGTTGAGGGTGATATTCATTCTACAACTTATTCTGAAATTCATTCCAGATCCAAAAAATTTGCTAAAGCTTTGAAAGAATTAGGAGTAACAAAAAGTGATGTAATTGGAACTTTAGCCTGGAATACGCACAGACATTTGGAATCATGGTACGGAATTACTGGTTTAGGTGCAATTTATCATACATTAAATCCTCGTCTTTTTACTGAGCAGCTTGATTACATTATTAATCATGCGGATAATAAATTTATAATTTCCGATATAAGTTTTGTAGAAATTCTAGAAAATATTCAGGATAAAATTCCAAATGTTCAAGGTTTTATTTTTCTATGTGAAAAATCAGACCTACCTGACACCAAGTTAAAGAATGTTTACTCATATGAGGAGCTCATTAATTCTCAAGATGATAATTTTGAATGGGTTAAATTGGAAGAAAATGATGCTTGTGGTTTATGTTATACTTCTGGAACAACTGGAAATCCTAAAGGAGTTTTATATTCTCATAGATCAAATGTACTGCATACACTAGTTGCTAATTCTGCTGATGCAATGGGTATCAAATCTACAGATGTAGTAATGCCAGTTGTCCCAATGTTTCATGCAAATGCTTGGGGTTTGTCTTTTTCGGCTCCAATGTCAGGTTGTAAGGTTGTCATGCCAGGAATGAATATGGATGGGGAAAGTATTTACGAATTACTTAACGACCATAAAGTAACTTTTACTGCAGCAGTACCAACAGTTTGGTTGATGCTACTTCAATATCTTGAAGCAAATGATCTTAAACTTCCTTATCTTGAAAGAGTTGCAATTGGTGGTTCTGCTGTTCCAAGAGTGATGTTAGAAAAATTTGAAAAAAATTATGATGTGTCCGTTATGCATGCTTGGGGTATGACAGAAATGTCCCCTTTAGGAACAATAGGCGCCTTTAAAAGTGGAATGGAAGAATTAAGCTTTGATGAACAGATAGATATAAAATTAAAGCAAGGTAGAGCATCATACATGGTCGAGATGAAAATTACTGATGATGATGGAAATGATTTACCTTGGAATGGAAAAGATTTTGGACATCTATTAGTGAGAGGGCCTTTTATAGCAAGTAAATATATGAAAGGTGATGGCGGACAAATACTTGATAATCAAGGTTTTTTTGATACCGGTGATGTAGCTACAATTGATGAATTAGGTTTCATGCAAATTACTGATAGATCTAAAGATGTTATTAAATCAGGTGGTGAATGGATATCCTCAATTGAGTTAGAGAATATTGCTGTAGGACATCCAGATATTGCTGAAGCGGCAGTAATTGGAATTTTTCATCCGAAATGGGATGAAAGGCCTTTATTAATTTGTGTTCCTGCTGAAGGTAAAGATCCAAATAAAAATAATGTTTTAGAATATTTAGAAGATAAACTAGCAAAATGGTGGATGCCTGATGATGTAGTTTTTGTCGATGAAATTCCTCATACAGCAACTGGAAAAATACAAAAACTAACTCTACGTGAACAATTTGCTGATTATGAGCTACCAACTGCTTAATTTTTTGAAGTTGCTCTTTTAATTCTATCGTTTATTGCTCTTCCAATCCCCTTGTTTGGTATAGGAGCTATAGCTATTTTTGAGTGTTTTTTTTGATATTTTGCTAAAAAAGAAAAAAGATTTGAAGCAGCTTCTACTAAGCTTCCTTCAAAGCTTAAATTTGGAGCATTATAGTTTGGCCCGAAACCGATAAGTAATTCATTTTTTTCAGCTTTTTTTGCATTAATTCTTAGTGGAACAGCTGGAGAATAATGTTTTGATAGCATTCCTGGAGCAATAATTATTTCATTAGCTTTTTGTTCTATATTGATTATTTTTTGTGGAAATTTTTCTTTCAATTCTTCTGCTGAAACACCACCATGTCTTAGTATTTCTATTTTATCATTATCAAGATTTATAATTGTACTTTCTAGACCAATTTGTGTTGAGCCGCCATCAAGTATTATTGATAAATTTTTATCATTTTCAAAATATTCATAAACATGATTAGCTTCAGTAGGGCTAAGAGAGCTAGAAGTGTTAGCGCTAGGTGCAGCTATAGGTTTACCAAATGATTTAATTAATTTTAAAGCAGTTATATTATTCGGAATTCTTACACCAATTGTATCTAAATTCGCACTAGCTAAATCACTTATTTTAGATTCTTTTTTCTTTTTTAAAATAATAGTCATAGGACCTGGCCAAAAAAGATCGTTTAATTTTTTAATATCATCATTTATTTCACAATTTTCTTCTATTTGATCAAAGGATGCGAAATGAATAATTAAAGGATTAAATTCAGGTCTATTTTTAGTTTCAAAAATCTTAGCTATAGCTAAGTTATTTGTTGCATCTCCACCAAGCCCATAAACGGTTTCAGTTGGAAAAGAAACCAGATTTCCCTCTTCTAGAGCTTCAGTTGCAAGAATTATACTAGATTTATTGGTATTTTTTATTGTAGTCATTTTTATATTTATATTCTACTTAGTAGATATGGATAAATTAGTCGAAAAAAATAATAAAGGCGCTCATAATTTAGTATACCCATTTGATACTCTTCCACAACCTGGAAGAATGCTAAAGATTGATAATGGTGTTTATTGGGTTAGGATGAGTCTACCCTTTGCATTAAATCATATTAATTTGTGGGTATTGAAAGATGATAATGGATGGGTAGTAGTCGATACAGGTGTTGCTAGCGCAGATATAAAATCAAATTGGCGTAAATGTTTTTCAGAAGATATGAATGGAGAGTCAGTTAATAAAATTATCGTTACCCATCTTCATCCAGATCATATAGGTCTAGCCGGATGGATGAATAAAAAATTTTCTGCACCTTTATATATGTCAAGATCAGATTACTTAATGTGTAGGATGTTGGTGAGTGATACTGGAAGGGAAGCACCTGAGGAAGGAAAGTCACTTTATAGATCCGCAGGTTTTACAGAAGATGAACTTGATACATACTCCGAACGATTTGGTGGCTTTGGAAGCGCTATTTCAAAACTACCGGATAGCTATAATCGTATAAAAGATTATGATGTCATTAATATCGGAGGCTATGATTGGGAGGTTGTAGTTGGTAGCGGCCATTGTCCAGAACATATTTGTTTATACAATAAAAAATTAAAATTATTTATATCTGGAGATCAGGTACTTCCTAAGATTACGTCTAATGTTAGTGTTTTTCCTACTGAGCCCAATTCAAACCCTCTTAATGACTGGATAGAAAGCTGTAAATATATTAAATCAAGGGTTAATAATGATGTTTTGGTTCTTCCATCTCATAATGAACCTTTTAGAGGTCTTCACGAAAGACTCGACCATTTAATTAATGGACATGAAAGGAACTTAACAAGACTTTTAGAGTTTTGTGAAGAACCAAAAAGAGCAGTGGATGTTTTTTCGGTTCTGTTTAAAAGAAAAATAACTAGCGATGTTTTGCTTATGGCTACAGGTGAAAGCATTGCCCATTTAAATTGCTTAATACATAGAGGGCTATTAGGATCAAAACATGATGATGAAGGAATAATTAAATATTATAAATTGTAATTTACGGTGATTTTTATGAATAAAAAGAACGACATAAAAGAATTAACTTTTGAACAAGCCTTGTCCGAGTTAGAAGAAATAGTGGAAAAGCTTGAACAAGGTGATATTGACCTTGAGGACTCAATTGACATTTATGAGAGAGGTACCTTGCTTAAAGCTCATTGTGAAGAAAAGCTAAAGTCTGCAAAATTAAAAGTTGATAAGATAATAGCTCAACCAGATGGCGATTTTACTTCTGAGCCATATGAAGATGAATAATCTCTAATGAGCCAATTTTTAGATCATTTAAAACCATTTGCTATAGAAATAGATGGTTATCTTACAGATTTATTAGATAAAAAAATAAATATTGAAAATGAACTAAAAGATTCAATTATTTATTCTTCAATTGGCTCTGGAAAAAGAATTAGAGGTTATCTATCATGGGAGATAGCAAAATTTTTTGATGCCGACAAATCTGATGCACTTAAATTAGCATCAACAATTGAATTAATTCACACTTACTCTCTAATTCATGATGATTTACCTGCCTTAGATAATGATGATTATAGAAGAAATAAGCCATCCAATCATATAAAATTTAGTGAATCTACAGCTATTCTATCTGGTGATGCGCTCCAATCTTTAGCTTTTGAAATATTATCAGATGAAATGGAGAAAATTGACGCAACTAAACAAATAAGACTTATAAATCTTCTCTCAAAAAATATAGGTCCTAATGGAATGGTGGGTGGACAGATTATTGATATAAATTCTAAAGAAAATCAACTATCCATTGATGAAGTTAATATTATGCATAATCTTAAAACAGCAAATTTATTTACTTTTTCATGCCAATCTGGAGCAATTATTGGTAAAGCAAATGATAAAGAAATAGATGCTTTCAAAAATTATGGAAGAAATTTTGGGATTGTATTCCAAATAATTGATGATGTGCTTGATAAAATAGGTGATCCCGAAAATATTGGGAAAACTCTAGGTAAAGATGAAATCAATCAAAACAAAACATACTTGAATTATTATAGTATCGAAGAATGTCTTGATATTGCAGGAAAATATAGTGAAAAAGCAATTAATTCATTAAATATATTTGACCAATTGCCAGAAGTTTTTATAAATGCACTTGATTTTATAAAATCAAGGAAGTTTTAGTTAATGAATAAAATAGAAATTAAATATCTCGATAAAATTAAGTCACCTAAAGATTTAGATGAGTTAAATGACGAACAACTCAAAGAACTTGCAACAGAATTGAGATATGATGTTATTGAAACAGTTTCAAAGACAGGTGGTCATCTAGGTGCAAGCCTCGGAGTTATAGAGCTTACTGTTGCTCTTCATAAAATCTTTGACTCACCTAAAGATAAGATAATTTGGGATGTTGGCCATCAGAGCTATCCACACAAAATATTGACTGGCAGAAGAGATCAAATGTCAACTTTGAGAAAAAAAGATGGCCTATCAGGTTTTACAAAAAGGGATGAAAGTAAATATGACCATTTTGGAGCTGGACACAGCTCTACCGCAGCTTCTGCTGGACTCGGAATGTCAATTGGTAGAGATTTAAAAAATAAAGATAATCATGTTGTTTGCGTTGTTGGTGATGGCGCAATGAGTGCTGGTCAGGCATATGAAGCATTAAATAATGCCGGTGCAGAAAAATCAAAATTAATAGTAATTTTAAATGATAATGATATGTCAATTGCCCCACCTGCAGGAGCCATGAGTGCTTATTTAGCAAAACTAATATCAGGCGGAACATATCTTGGTTTAAGAAACTTTGCCAAACAAGTTATAGAAAAACTTCCTAAATCACTTGAGAAAGGTGCAAAAAAGGCTGAAGAAATTACTAGGCTTATTGCAGGTAATGGAACTCTTTTTGAAGCTTTAGGTTTTTATTATGTTGGACCTATAGATGGACATAATTTGGATCATTTACTTCCTGTGATTAGAAATGTAAAAAATGCAGATAATTGTCCAGTAATAATTCATGTTGTTACTCAGAAAGGAAAAGGTTATAAACCGGCAGAAGACTCAGATGAAAAATTTCATGGAGTTAGTAAATTTAATATTGCTACTGGAGAACAAGAAAAACCAAAGAAAGCAAATGTTTCTTATACTAAAATCTTTTCTAATTCCTTAATAAAATGTGCTGAAAATGATAATGATATTGTCGCTGTTACAGCTGCAATGCCATCAGGAACGGGACTTGATAAATTTAAAGAGCTTTATCCTAAGAGGTTTTTTGATGTAGGTATTGCAGAACAACATGCAGTAACATTTTCTGCTGGACTTGCAATTGAGGGACTTAAACCATTTGCTACAATTTATTCGACATTTCTTCAAAGAGCTTACGATCAAATTATCCATGATATAGCAATCCAAAATCTACCAGTAAGATTTGCGATCGATAGAGCAGGGTTAGTTGGCGCGGATGGACCAACCCATGCTGGAAGTTTTGATTTGGCGTATCTATCAATTTTACCAAATTTTGTAGTTATGGCAGCTTCTAATGAGGTTGAGTTAGCAAGAATGGTTAAAACTGCTGCTGACTATAGCTTAGGCCCAATATCTTTTAGATATCCAAGAGGAAATGTTTTTGGGTTAGATATGCCTACAGAAATTGAATCACTAGAAATCGGAAAAGGGAAAATTATAAAGCAAGGTGAAAAAATAGCTTTACTAAACCTTGGAACTAGAATTGAAGAAGTAAAAAATGCATCAGATACATTAGAAGCAATGGGTCTTTCTTGCACAATTGCTGATGCAAGATTTGCTAAACCTTTAGACAAAGACCTAATTAGAGATCTGTCAAAAAACCATGAACTAATGATTACAATCGAAGAAGGTTCATCTGGCGGTTTTGGTGCCCATGTCTTAATGTTTTTAGCAGATGAAGGAATTCTTGATAATGGTTTTAAAATTAGGAATTTATATCTTCCAGATACATTTATTCAGCATGGTGATGTAAATGACATGTATGCTCAGGCAGGGTTAAATTCAGAAAATATTGTTAAATTAGCAATGAAGGCTCTAGATATAAATAATAATGAATTCAAGATTATTAAGTCTTAACTTCCAATTTGAGCTCTATTTCTTAAGAAATGATCAGCTAAAACACATGCAACCATTGCTTCTCCAACAGGAACAGCTCTGATACCTACACAAGGATCATGTCTTCCCTTGGTTGTTATTTCTGTATCATTCTGAGATTTATCTATTGTTTTTCTTTCTTTTTTTATAGATGAGGTTGGTTTAATAGCAAATCGTACAACAATATCTTGTCCTGAGGATATTCCTCCAAGAATACCTCCAGAGTTATTTGAAAGAAAAACAGGCTTATCATTTTTCATTCTCATCTCATCACCATTTTCACTGCCTTTTAGACTTACTGCTTCAAAGCCATTTCCAATTTCAACACCTTTAACTGCATTTATACTCATTATTGCTGATCCTAAGTCTGAGTCTAATTTTCCATAAATTGGTGCACCCAATCCAACTGGAACATTTTTAGCTACAACTTCAATAACTGCGCCACAGCTATCTCCTTCCGCTACAAGTGAATTAATTTTATCTTCCCAGTCTTTAATTGAACTTTTATCTGGACACCAAAAAGGATTTTCATCAATAAAATTATTATCCCATTTTGATCTATCAATTTTTAAGTCACCTAATTGAACAAGTGCTCCTTTAATTTCAATTTTAGGTATAATCTTTCTGGCTATAGCTCCGGCAGCAACTCTCATAGCAGTTTCACGAGCCGATTGGCGACCGCCTCCTCTAGGGTCTCTGATTCCGTATTTACTTAAATAAGTATAATCTGCATGACCTGGTCTAAATTTTTCTTTCGTATCATCATAATCTCCAGATTTTTGATCTTTATTATAGATTATCATTGAAATAGGAGTACCAGTAGTATATTGGACTTTTTCTTCTGTATATACCCCTGAAAGTATTTCAACTGTATCAGGTTCGTTTCTTGGGCTTGTGTATTGGTTTTGTCCAGGTCTTCTTTTATCCAACCAAAGTTGAATATCTTTTTTCGTTAATTCTATCATTGGAGGTGTACCATCAACTACACATCCTATAGCTTTACCGTGGGACTCACCCCATGTAGTAAATTTAAAAATATGACCAAATGAATTATGAGACATAATTAATCCTCTACAACACTTATATCTGGCGCTTCTTCATCTTTCATGCCAATTATATTATAACCTGAGTCTACATGATGTACTTCACCAGTAACTCCTGAAGATAAATCACTTATTAAATAAACAGCAGATCCACCGACTTCATCAATAGAAACATTTCTTTTGAGAGGGGAGTTATATTCATTCCACTTCAAAATATATCTGAAGTCACCAATTCCAGATGCAGCAAGAGTTTTAATTGGTCCTGCTGATATTGCATTTACCCTTATATTTTGTTTTCCTAAATCTTTAGCTAAATACCTAACACTAGTTTCAAGAGCTGATTTTGCAACACCCATAACATTGTAGTGAGGCATAACTTTTTCTGAGCCGTAATATGTTAAGGTAAGAATTGATCCACCATTATTCATAAGCTTTTCGGCCTTTTGGGAAACAGATGTAAAGGAGTAACAAGAAATATTCATAGTATTGATAAAGTTTTCTTGTGTTGTTTCTACATATCTTCCCTTTAGTTCATCCTTATCCGAAAAAGCAACTGCGTGAACAAGGAAATCTATTGATTCAAATTTTTCGCCTATCTTTTCAAACATTTCATCAATACTTTTTGTATTAGTAACATCACATTCTATTACTAATGCAGAATTCAATTCCTCTGATAGAGGAATAACTCTTTTTCTAATTGCCTCACCTTGATAACTCAGAGCTATTTCTGCTCCATGTTCACAGCATGCTTTTGCAATTCCCCAAGCTATGGAGCGATTATTTGCAACACCCATAACAAGTCCGCGTTTTCCTTTAAGTAAATTTGTTTTATTTTCCATATTTAGTCATATTCGTTTGTTTTTATTTGATTATTTTTATAAGTATAAAATAAAGAAATATAGATTAACATTCGATTTGTATAACCTGATTTATGATTTCTTTTAAGGAAAAAATAAATATGAGCTTAATAAAAAACAATATTAAAATTGAAAAAAATCCATTTGATCTATTAGAAAAGTGGTACAAAAAAGCTAAGAAGAATGAAATAAGCAATCCTAATGCTATGGCTCTATCTACTGTTGGTCCATTTAATAAACCAAGAACAAGAATGGTTTTAATGAAAGAAATAAAAGAAAATGGTATTATTTTTTATACAAATTCCAATAGCAGAAAAGGTAATCATATAAATGACAATAAAAATGTCTCTATAAATTTTTATTGGAAATCAATAGATAGACAGGTTCTCATAAGTGGTAAAATAAAAAAAATTAGTTCACAGGAAAGTGATAAATATTTCCTTACAAGAAATAGAAAATCACAAATTGGTGCTTGGGCATCAAAACAATCACAACAACTAAAAAGTAAATCTAATTTAAAAACTAAATTTGATGAGATAGATGAGAAATATAAAGGTAAAGAAATCCCAAGACCAAAATACTGGAACGGATATTGTGTTTATCCAGATAGTTTTGAGTTTTGGCTCCAAGGAGAAGGAAGGCTTCATGATAGGGTTGAATATAAAATCAAATCCGGTCAATGGACAACTAAACTTCTATATCCTTAGTTAACTCTGTTGATATGTGATTCCTATAATGAGCTAGTAATAACAATATAGCACCAATTAAAGTAGAATATGTTTCAGGATATCCTTCTAAAAAAAGCGCAAAGAAAAGTAATAAAACTCCTGAGGATGATATAATTAAATCTAATAGTTTTTTATTTCTGATGTAATTTTTAGGAAATACAATTAAATAAACCAAAAAGACCAAAGCAAATAAAAAAATATGTATAATTTTTGAATTCTCAATAAAAATTTCTAATAAATTTAGACTTGTTGCTATTGCTAAAAAAGGTAAAGCGCAATGTATTATGCATAAAATTGAGAGTGCTATACCTATTAAATTATTATTATTCATATAGATTTCCTTCATAAAACTTGTAAACTTTATAGGATTGTATTACTAGGAAAATATTATGGAAATTATTGCTTTACCTGCTTTTACAGATAATTATATTTGGACTGTTGTTGAAAAAGACCAATTTGTTGTAGTTGATCCCGGCGATTCATTGGTGGTAAAAGGATTTGCTGAAAAGAATAATCTTCAATTGAGAGCTATATTAATTACTCATTGGCACCCTGATCATACTGGAGGTATTATAGAGTTAGTAAAAGATAAATCTATTTCAGTATATGGTCCAAAAGGTGGTCATATTGACGGAATAACAGATGAATTAAAAGAAGGTGATAGTATAAGAATTTTTGATAATGAATTTTCAATATTTGAAACACCTGGACATACACTTGATCATATTTCGTATTTTTCAAACCAAAATAAACCAATATTATTTTGTGGAGATACATTATTTTCAGGGGGATGCGGACGTCTATTTGAAGGAACACCCGATCAAATGTTTCATTCTCTAAATAAATTTTCTTCACTTCCAGGTAATACAAAAGTTTATTGCACACATGAATATACTTTGAGTAATTTAAAATTTGCTCTAGAGGTTGAACCAAAAAATCAAGATTTAATTAATTATTACGATCAAGTTGTAGAAAAGAGGGATAGAAACGAATATACGCTACCTTCTACAATTGAAAAAGAGTTGAATATTAACCCTTTTTTAAGATCATCTATAGAAGAAGTTAGAAAAAGTGCAGAAATATATTCTTCAAAAGCAAATCTTGATGATGTTGGTGTATTAGCTGTTATTCGCTCCTGGAAGGACAATTTTTAAGATTTTTTTTCATTTGAAAATGCTTAATATCAATTCCAACATCTATTTTTCCTAAGTTGACATAACCTAATTTAGAATAAAATATAACGGCATTTTCTCTCGCATTTAAAATAATCTTATTTCGATAATTATTTAAGGAATGTATTTCAAGCTTTTGAACAATAGCATTTCCCACACCTTTTTTTCGAAAGTTTTTATCTACAGCCATGTATCTAATTTGAGATTCTTTTATATTTACAAAGTGCAATCTACCAACACCAATAATTTTCCCTTTATTATTAGTAGCCATAACATGATAGCTTATTTTTTCTAGTTTATCGCGTATAGTGCTTCTATGAAGACCTATTGGTTTTCTTAAAATTTTGTATCGGAATAAAAAATATTCTCTCCACTCTCGATAAGAAGAAGGTGATTTTAAATTGAAATTCATCTATTTTTTATAAATCACCTTTGGCTCTCACTTCACTTTGATTTATAGTGAATTTCTCTCCATACCTAGCTTCTAGTTTTTTTTGGTTTTCAAGTATTACTTCAGTAGGATCTAAATTAAGAGCCATGCAAGCGGTAACCCAATACCACATGATATCGCCAAGTTCTCGCTTCATATGAAAAATATTATCTTCATCTGCGGGCTTACCTTGCAAAAACATTTTTTTTACAATTTCTGTAAACTCCCCGGCTTCACTGCTTAAACCAAGTGCAGCAGTAAGTATTCTTGGTGCGTCAATATCTGAATCATTTTGTATTTTGTCTATTACTTCTTTTAAGGAATTAATATCTAAACTAGGTTCGCTTGTAACTTTAGTGACAAAATCACAATAGGTATCAAAGATTTTTTTTGTATCGTTCATGGTGTTACCTCTTTGTTTAATAATATAATAATTATATTTAAAAAGCATTTCATAATTTAATTTGATTAAAGTGGTTTTTTAAGTTTTTATAATTAACACAATGTAATTAAGGAGTTGGATATGTCTAGATTTAAAGATAAATTTGCAATTATTTCTGGCGGAGCATCTGGAATGGGCGCTGCAACAGCAAAAAGATTTGTTGAGGAAGGTGGATCAGTTGTAACGCTGGATTTAAATGAAGAACTAGGAATTAAGGTTGCTGAAGATATCGGCGATTCTTGTGAATTTTTTAAGGCAGATGTATCTAAAGCAGAGGACTGGGATAGACTCGAAAAACATCTTGGTGAAAGATTTACAAAAATAACTTCAGTTGTTAATGCTGCAGGAATTAGTGAACCGGCAACAGTAGAAGACGAGACAGTTGAGCATTGGGATAGGGTACATGCTATAAATGGAACTTCAGTTTTTTTAGGCTGTCAATTTGCTGTTAAAGCAATGAAGGATGGTGAAGGAACGATAGTAAACTTTGCATCTTCTTTAGCTACAAGACCAAAACCATTTGTAATTGCTTATAATTATAGTAAAGCAGGGGTTTTGGTATTAACTAGAACTGTTGCACTTCATTGTGCTGAAATGGGTTACAAAATAAGATGTAATGCTGTTCAACCTGGAGCTATTAATACTCCTATGATGCAAAGATATGTTCAAGCGGCTGAAAATTCTGAGCAACAACTTTCCGAATTTGCTGCGTCTCATCCCATGAATAGAGTTGGTGAACCAGAAGAAGTAGTAAATGCAGTATTATTTTTAGCTTCTGAAGACTCAGCATTTACAACGGGAGATTCAATTTCTGTTGACGGTGGGGTGATTGCTATATAATTGTTAATACATTGAAATTAAACAATTTAGGTTAAAATGACTGAAAAATTAGATGTTTTAGTAGTTGGTGCAGGTATTTCAGGAATTGGCGCTGGATATCACCTACAAAATAAATGCCCTGATGCAAAATTTGTTATCCTTGAAGGTAGAGATAAAATAGGTGGTACATGGGATTTGTTTAAATATCCTGGTATCAGATCTGATTCAGACATGTATACTTTAGGGTTTAATTTTAAGCCTTGGAAAGAGCAAGAGGCTATTGCAGATGCTCCTTCAATTTTGAAATATTTAAATGAGACTGTAGAAGAATTTAATTTAAAAAATAAAATAAGATTCGGAAAATATGTAAAAAAGGCAAATTGGTCTAGTTCAACGAATTCTTGGACAGTTGATGTGGAGGATAAATCTACTGGAGAATTATCCCAAATTTCTTGTAATTTTATATTTATGTGCTCTGGTTATTATAGTTACAAAGAAGGTTACACTCCGCAATTTGATGGAATAGAGAATTTCAATGGTGATGTTATTCATCCACAAAAATGGGATGAAAACTTTGATTATTCTAACAAAAAAATAGTTGTTATTGGAAGTGGAGCTACAGCCGTAACAATTGTTCCAGAAATGGCTAAGAAAGCTGAGCATGTAACTATGCTTCAAAGATCCCCTACCTATGTTGTCGCTGCACCAGAAAAAGATAAATTAGCAAATAATTTGAGAAAATATATGCCTCTGAAGTTAGCTTATTTGCTTATCAGATGGAGAAATATTTTAAGACAACAGTATTACTTTCGCCTTTGTAAAAAATATCCAAATGGCGTTAAGAACGCTATTGTTAGAGAGGCAAAAAAGAGGCTTGGTTCAGATTTTGATGTAAAAACTCATTTTACCCCAAATTATAATCCATGGGATCAAAGAATGTGCCTTGTGCCAGACGGAGATCTTTTTGAACAAATTAAAAAAGGGAAAGCTTCTGTAGTAACAGATCATATTAAAAATATTACTGAAAGTGGAATATTATTAAACTCAGGTAAAGAGTTAAAGGCAGATGTAATTGTTACTGCTACAGGCTTGAATTTGGAAATGTTAAGTAATGTTGATTTTGTAGTTGATAATAATACTATAGATATATCGAAGACGGTTACATATAAAGGTATGATGTATAGTGGAGTACCTAATCTAGCTAGTACATTTGGATATACTAATGCTTCCTGGACACTTGGTGCTGATTTAACTTCAGAATATGTCTGTAGAATAATTAATCATATGAAGAAAAATCAATATGATGTTGTTTGCCCTCAGTCGAATGATGAAATTGAAACGGATCCTGATTATCTGAACCTCTCTTCAGGGTATATTAAAAGATCATTAGATATATTTCCACAGCAAGGAAAAAAAGCGCCGTGGAGAAATAATCAAAATTTCTTAAAAGATGTTTTCCAAATTAGATACGGTCGTATTGATGATGGAGAAATTTCCTTTTCAAAAAATTCTTAATTTAGTTTTCTGGAGAATAAATCATGCAATCAAAAATATGTGAAATATTAGATATAGAGTTTCCTTTATTAGCGTTTTCTCATTGTCGTGATGTGGTTGTAGCTGTTTCAAAAGCTGGAGGCATGGGTGTTTTCGGAGCAGTTAACCTTCCGCCTGATAGACTTGAGGAAGAATTAAATTGGATAGATGATCATATTGATGGAAAGCCATACGGAATTGATTTAATTGTACCAAATAAATATGAAGGTAAAGGAAAAGAAGTAAAGTCAGAAGATATTATTAAAGCAGTTCCAAAAGAGCACAAAACTTTTGCAAATTCGATTCTTGAATCTCATGATATTGAAGTTGAGGAAACGGATGAAGTAAGAAAAGGTACAATTCAATTTGGTAGAAATTTATCCGAAGAGGGTGCTGAAAGCACATTAGAAGTTGCTATGAATCATCCAATAAAACTTATTGCCAATGCTTTAGGCGTTCCTCCAAAAATAATGCTAGATCTTGGCAAAAAACATAATATAGCTGTTGCTGCATTAGTTGGCGCAAAAGAACATGCAATTAAACAAGTTGAAGCGGGAGTTGATATATTGGTTGTTGCAGGTGGAGAAGCAGGTGGGCATTGTGGCGATGTTTCAACAATGGTTTTAGTGCCCGAAGTTTATAATGCTGTAAAAAAAATTAAAGATGTACCAATTTTAGCTGCAGGAGGAATAACAACAGGTAGCCAAATGGCTGCTGCAATGACTATGGGAGCAGATGGCGCTTGGTGCGGCTCAGTATGGTTAACAACTTCCGAAGCTGAAACTAATCCAGTGGTAAAAGAAAAAATGTTGGCTGCTTCTTCACGTGATACTGTCCGATCAAGAAGTAGAACAGGTAAGTTTTCTAGACAATTAAGATCACCATGGACAGATGCTTGGGAAAATGAAGGACCAGAACCACTTCCAATGCCTCTTCAATCTTTAGTTAGTGAACCAGCTCTTAGAAAGATTGATAAGCTATCTCAAGGAGGTCACGAAGGAGCAAAGCAATTAGCTACTTACTGGGTAGGGCAAGGAGTCGGTCTTATGAATCATTCATTATCTGCTGGAACGGTAGTACAAAATTTCAAAGAAGATTTTGCAGAAGCCTTAGAAAGATTAAATAATTATTTTGAATAATTAAGAAACTCTCTATGAAAAAAACAATGATCACTCTTTCAGTTATAGTTATTTGTATAGTAATTTTTTTCGGTTATTTAGCTATAACAAAACCAAATAAAATGCCATTTATTGGCCATTTTTTTGATAAAACTGTATACGGATCTTTATATTATTTTAATAGACCAGATCAAACTCACATATACTCAACAAAAGATAAAATAGAATTAAAATTATATGTTTTTAACCCTATAGACAAAAAATCTGAATCTAGCGTTTTACTATTTCATGGTGGCGGTTGGTCTTTTGGATCTTCATATTCATTATTTAAAATTTGCAGAGATATTTCAAATAACGGAATAACTTGTATCAGTGCTGATTATAGATTGGCGTTAAAACATAATTCGAATGTTATAGACTCTATGGGTGATGCAAGGGATGCATATAAATGGGTGCTAGAAAACTCAGAAAAATTAAAAATTAATAAAAATCATATAATGGTTGGTGGTGGTTCATCGGGAGGACATCTTGCTGCATCTTTAGCAATGGTGCCTTATGATGATAATAAAATTATAGAAAATATAAGAGCACTTATATTTTTTAATCCAGCACTAAATACAACTTTTTTTGATAGCGGATTTGAGTTACCAAAAAATACTAGTGAAAGAAGAATGAAATTCTGGTTTTTTTTAAAAAAGCTTTTTGAAGGAAGGTCAATTGAATTATCACCTTCAAGCTATGTAAGAGAAAACCTTCCTCCTTCAATAATCTTTCATGGCACTAATGATCGGACAATACCTATTTCAATAATAGAGGACTTTACAGATGATATGAAATCTAAAGGTAATGACATTATTCTCTCAAAATGGAAAGGTAAGGGGCATCAATTTTACAGATGGGATAAAGAAGTTTATCCAGATGTAATTAAAGAAGTAGTAAAATTTATAAAGGATAATTAAATGCCATTAAGAACATCAATCTCAGGGACAATAATATCTATAATTATAGGTATTTTAATAACATTAGGTGTAAGTCAAAATAGTATAGACTTTTATGGCGTTCCTCTTCTTGTCGTATGTTTTCTTTATTCATACATTATCCATTGGATTTTTTTTATTCATGGATATCTATTTCAAACCGAACATTATTTTGATGCGATAGGAAGCTTCACATTTATTAGTCTATCATTTTTTCTTATTTTTACTGTTAAAGATTTTTACGCTTTTCTTATTTGTTCTTTAGTTGCTATCTGGTCTTTAAGGCTTGGCTCCTTTTTATTTAATCGCGTAAAAAAAACTGGAAGGGATACTCGTTTTACAGAAATGAAAAAGAACTTCTCTTGGTTTTTTCTAACATGGAATTTATCTGCATTATGGGTTTATCTGAGTTATGTAGCTGGAATGGTAGCTGTTACAAGTAAGCATTCAAGTGAATTAACTTTTATTGAGTATATATTTTGTTTTTTTGGTTTTTTGGTTTGGTTAGCTGGTTTTATAATTGAAGTAGTAGCAGATAATCAAAAGAAAAAGTTTAAAGAAGATTTAAATAACAAAGATAAATTTATCTCACATGGTTTGTGGGCCTGGTCAAGACACCCTAATTATTTTGGTGAAATACTTCTTTGGATAGGCATTACTATTATTG
Organism: uncultured PS1 clade bacterium; assembly: GCA_902609025.1. Classification (GTDB taxonomy): domain Bacteria; phylum Pseudomonadota; class Alphaproteobacteria; order MED-G09; family MED-G09; genus AG-430-B22. The sequence goes on along the minus strand of CACLQD010000002.1, from coordinate 72,693 downwards.
CTATTCCAATTTTTAAAAATTGGGATTATTTAGCGTTAATTTCACCAATATTTATTTATTATCTTTTAGTAAATGTTAGCGGAATACCAATGCTTGAAAAAGCCGCAGATCAAAAGTGGGGAAATAATGAGGATTATATTTCTTATAAAGATAAAACTAATATTTTATTTCTCAAGAAACCTGATTAAAACTTACTCTGTAACAAGATCATTTTTAAGATATTTACCGGCTAAGTAGTAGTGATATGCGCACCATAACTTCAATGTTGTAAGTATCATTAGGCTGTATCTTAATGACTCTTTCCCATAATCGGCTCTTAGAATATCACTAAGTATACCAACGGCTTGAGGTCCAAAACCCAATCCTATGATATTGATAATAAACAATAAAATAGCAGCAGCAACTGATCGCATTCTTAACTCAACAACCCCTTGAGTTTGACTAAAGGTTGTTGCTTGGTAGAAATTACCAAAGGCGATAGGCACTATTAACCATAAGAATGAAATATTTGCTGTTGGGCTCAGGTAAACCATATAATACAAAGGAGTTGTAATAAACATAGCCAAAGCTACTATCCATAAACACCATCTCACATCTTTTGATCCTAAGTAATCTGATAAATAGCCACCTAAAAAAATACCTAGGCCACCAGGTATGCCTAATATTAAACCAAGATACCAACCAACATCACCAGTTTGCATCCCGTATGATCTTTGAAAGAAAGAAGGAAGCCATGTTATTGCTCCGTAACCCACAAAAGCTGCAAGAGAAGCTCCAAAAGCAAGATGTCTAAATGATTTTTTACTTAAGAGGTATTTTGCAGTTTCCATTATACTTGGCTGTTCTTTAGTATCCGCTCTTCCTTCAGCCTGACCTCTCTTTGGCTCTTGAACAGTAAAACGAAATATAATTGCCAATATAATTCCAGGAATACCAACAACAAAGAAGGCTATTCTCCAACCAAAATATTCATTAATCCATCCTCCAGCAAATAAACCAAACATAATTCCAAATGGAATTCCTAATGAATAAATACCTAATGCAGTAGATCTGACATTTGCGGGAAAATAGTCTGATATCATAGAATGAGCAGGGGGGCTACAACCAGCTTCGCCTATACCAACTCCAATTCTAGCTATTAATAAGTGGAAAAAATTTTGTGCAAGTCCAGAGAGAGCTGTCATAAAGCTCCAAACACCAATTGCAAGCGAAATTAAGTTCCTTCTATTTCCATAATCAGCATACTTGGCTATCGGAATGCCAAGTGTAGCGTAGAATAAAGCAAAAGCGAAACCCGTTAACATTCCAAGCGATGTATCTGATAAATTTAAATCGTTCTTAATAGATTCTAAAAGAATCGATAAAATTTGACGATCAATAAAATTAAATGTGTAAACAACAACAAGTATACCTAAAACATAATTCCTTAAGCTGTTTGATGGATTTTCAGTTATTGATGACATTATTCACTTTGAAAAATTGATAAAAACAGATTATATATTTTTTTCAAAGTATCTAGCAATTTATTTAAAAAAGGGGGTATTAAAACCCCCTTTTGACATTAATTTTTTAAAAGATTTTCTTTTGATGTAAGAGTAATCTTTTTTGGTTTTTTATGATCAGGTATCACTCTTTCAAGTCCAACATATAAAATTCCGTTAGAAAGAGCTGCGCCTTTTACGACCATATCATCTGAAAGTACGAATTTTCTGTTGAAATTTCTTGCAGCTAAACCTTGATGAACCAAATTATCATTTGAGTCATCTGGTCTTTTTCCTGAAATTACAAGGTTTTCACCAACTACTTCGATATCAACATCTTTTTCTTCAAAACCGGCTAATGCTAACTCAATACTGTATTTGTTATCCGATAATTTTCTAATATTATAAGGCGGATAATTCACATTTTGAGCTTGATTTTTAGCCAATAAAGACAATGTATCAAAGGTACGATCAAAGCCAATAGTAAATGGAGATAAATCTCTCCATATAGTATCAAAAGTTGTTCTCATTTTTATACTCCTTTAAAAAGCAAGTTTAACAAATGAAGACCCTCAAAAGGCATCTTCAATTATTAGATAGTGATGAGTATATTTATTTCAAGGCTTAAAAGATTTGTCGCTATAGAATTGGCGGTTTTTTGATATTTTCATCTATATAAAAATCTACATATTTATGAAAGTATTGGTTCCCTCTTTCATTCTTTCCAAAAAGAACATTCTTTTTTGAGTTTGAGTCTAAACCTCTTTGGATTTCTAATCCTAGAGCATAATCTTCATCATTAACTACATCTCTTAAGAAATTCATAAAATGATCTAACTCAGCTTTATCTTCTTCATTTTTCGGTGTTTCAGGTGCAACATAATGCAAAACCGTTGTATTCTTATCTGGAGTATTACCCGGTAGGATTTGAGCTATTTGACCAATTCCAAGTCCGAGCGAAATTGAAATATTAGGGAATAATGTCCTTACAAAATCTACACCAGCTCCTTCTTTTTTCCACCATTCATTTTTTGGTAAATCATGTATTTCATCAATAGTTGTTGATGCAAAAGCGATCCTAAGATGAGGGCCAAATGATGAAAAATCCATAATACCCTGTTTGGTCATAGGTAGAATTGTTTCTTTATGAGCAGTTGAAAAATGATAACCTTCCAAATATCCGTCAAAAGCTATTTTCCAATTTGCGCCATGTATGACTTTAAAACCATGATAATGCCAGTCTTGAAGTTTGAAATGCTCTATCTCAGATTTCATACCTCCAAGGAATTCATCTAAATTTAATTCTAAATTAGGAGTTAAGGTTACAAAAATCATTCCACCAAATTCTTCACAAGGCAAAACCTGAAGTCCATTGCAACTTTTATCGAGTTCACCAAATTTATCATTTTCTAGAACACCAATCAGATCACCTTGATTTGAATATGTCCAACCATGATATGGACATGTAAATCTATTTTTATTTCCAATTTCTTCACCCGCTAAAGGAGCTCCACGATGTGAGCATACATTTCTAAATGCATGAATTTTTGAATCTTTGTCTCTTGTTATTAAGATTGGTATCCCAACAACTTCCATACTTTTGTAATCACCTTTATTCGGTATTTCAATTGATAATGCCAACATTAGAGGTAATTCTTTAAATATTTTATTTATTTCAGAATTCCATCTCTTTTTGCATGTATAATCTGCTGTAGGAATCGAAAGTATATTTTCAGCTTGGTCAGTAGTATTATTCTCAACATGACCAACAACTCTTTCTGCTATTTGATTATACTCTTCTTTTCTATCCATTTGATAAACCCCTAAACAATAAATAATATATAACCATTATATAATTTTAAATATATAAATTTTATCAAATAAATTGAAAAAAAATGCGTCAAAAAGGTAATGGATTTAAATATTAACCTCTGTTAAGAATATATAATTAATTTTATTTAAATTAATAATAAACTGTTAACTAATTGATTATTTAGGAATATTTTGAAAGATGGATCTAGCATTTACAAAAGAAGATGAGAATTTTCGTCAAGAGGTAAAAGATTTTATAGATAAGAGCTTTCCTCAAAAATTAAAAGATATTGATAAAAGAACTGATTTAACAAGAGAGGATATGCTCTCTTGGCATAAAGTTTTATATAAAAAAGGTTGGATTGCACCTCAATGGCCAGAAGAATATGGTGGAACAGGTTGGAATATTACTCAGAGATATATTTGGGATCAAGAATGCGCTAATGCAGGCACAACTCCATTAATTCCTTTTGGTTTAACTATGCTTGGTCCGGTTATAATTGGTTTTGGAAATGAAGATCAAAAGGATTGGGTTCTAAAAGGTATTTTATCAGGAAATGATTGGTGGTGTCAGGGTTATTCAGAATCTGGAGCAGGATCTGACCTAGCAAGCTTAAGAACTAAAGCAGAAAAAGTTGGAGATCATTATATTGTTAATGGGCACAAGACATGGACAACATTAGCTCAATTTGCTGATTGGATGTTCTGTTTAGTAAGAACAAAGAATGATGGAAAGCCTCAAGAGGGTATATCATTTCTTTTAATTGATATGAAAACTGAAGGAATTGATGTTAAACCAATTATTACTTTAGATGGTGGGCATGAAGTTAATGAAGTTTTTTTAGAAGATGTTAAAGTTCCAGCAGAAAATCTTGTTGGAGAAGAAAATATGGGATGGACAATTGCAAAATTTTTATTAGGTAATGAGCGTACAGGTATAGCTGGCGTAGCAAGATCTAAAAAAGCGGTAGAACGCCTCAAAGATATAGCTTCTTCTGAATATATAGATGGTGAAAATTTAATTAATGATTCAGATTTTAATTCAAAAATCGCCGATCTTGAGGTTGATTTAACTGCTCTTGAATATACAGAATTAAGGACTTTAGCAAAAGAAAGTAAAGGTGAAGGACCAGGCGCTGAATCTTCAATACTTAAAATTAAAGGAACCGAGATACAGCAGAGAATCACAGAATTAACCATGGAAGCAGTGGGTCATTACTCTAACCCATATCTAACTCCTGCTTTTGAGAGGCAAGGATCTAATTATTTAACAATTGGTCCCGATTATAGCCATGGTGTTGCGCAAAATTATTTTAATACAAGAAAAACTTCCATTTATGGCGGATCAAATGAAATTCAAAAAAATATTATCGCCAAGATGGTGTTAGGGTTATAGGAGGTAACAATGGATTTTTCTTTTAGTGAAGAACAAACTTTATTGAGGAATACAATACAGTCTTTTATTCAAGACAATTATGATTTTGATAAAAGGCAGGCAATAGTTAAGTCTGAAGAAGGAATGAAACAAGAAAATTGGAAACAATTTGCAGAACTTGGTCTGCTAGGTCTACCTTTTTCGGAAGAAGATGGCGGATTAAATTTTGGATCTGTTGAAACAATGATTGTTGCTGAGGAATTTGGAAAAGGTTTAGTTGTAGAGCCATATATACAAACCGTTGTGACATGCGGAGGATTTTTAAGAAGAGCAAGTGCAAGCATAAAAGAAAAATATATTCCTGGGATTATCTCAGGAGAAGATATTTGGGCTTTTGCATATGCTGAACCACAAGGGCGTTATAATTTAAATGATCTGACTACTACAGCTACATTAGATGGTGATCATTATATTATTAATGGTTACAAATCAGTTGTATCTGGCGGCCCATGGGCAAATAAATTTATTGTTTCAGTTAGAACATCAGGTGATCAAAGAGACTCTGATGGAATATCGGTCCTCATTGTTGATAAAAATTCAGAAGGCTTATCAATTAGAGATTATCCAACTGTTGATGGAAGTAGGGCGTCAGAAATAACATTAGAAAATGTATCTGTTTCTAAAGATGAGTTAATTGGAGAAGAAGGTAAAGGAGCTGAATTAATCGAATTAATAGTTGATGAAACTATTGCTGCTATTTGTTCAGAAGCTATAGGCGCAATGAAAGTTTTGAATGATGCTACAGTAGAATATTGCAAAACTAGAAAACAATTTGGTCAACCTATTGGTAAATTTCAAGTTCTTCAACATCGTATGGTCGATATGTTCATGCAATATGAACAAAGTGTATCTATGACTTATATGGTAAATTTAAAATTGGACGAAGAATATGCTGAAAGAAGAAAAGCAGCATCAGGAGCTAAAGTTCAAATTGCTAAAGCTGCTAAATTTATAGGCCAAAGTGCTGTTCAACTGCATGGTGGAATGGGAATGACAGACGAATTAAATGTTGGGCATTATTTTAAAAGATTATCTATGATCGAAAACTCCTATGGTAATATTGATCATCATTTAAAAAAATATTCTTCTGCCGGGTAAAATAATATGAATGAATGGTTAAAATTTGAAAAAAATGGCTCTATTGGAACATTAAAACTTAATAGACCAGACATAAGAAACCCCCTTGGCGAACCTGAAGATGCAGAAAATTTTGAAGAAGCTCGTGATTTAATCAATAATGATAGAGACATAAGATGTGTAATTCTTACTGGAGAGGGCTCAGCCTTTTCTGCTGGTGGAAATGTCAAAAATATGAAGGAAAAAAAAGGTAATTTCTCTGGGTCTTCTGTGGCTCTAAGAGAGAGATATCGATATGGTATCCATAGAATAATAAGAGCTGTATGGAGTGTTGAGGTTCCTGTAATTGCCGCAATAAATGGACCTGCGATTGGTTTAGGTAATGATGTAGCATGTCTTGCAGATATAAGGATAGCATCAGAAAAGGCCAAATTTGGCGTTACTTTTTTAAAGATTGGATTAATCCCAGGTGATGGTGGAGCTTGGTTGTTGCCAAAAATAATAGGTTTTTCGAAAGCAGCTGAACTGCTTTATACTGGTAAAATTATTAATCCTGAAACAGCTAAAGAATGGGGTTTGATTAGCGAGATATCAAAACATGAATCATTAATGGAAGACGCTAATGCCCTTGCTTTAGAAATTGTAAAACAACCACCTGATGCATTAAGGATGGCTAAAAAACTTCTTAGAGAAGGAATTACAAATAGCTTCGATACTGTACTTGAGATGTCAGCAAATATGCAAGCTTTGATGCATTTAACTGAAGATCATCAAGAAGCGTTGTCAGCATTTTTTGAAAAAAGAGATGGAAATTTCAAAGGTAAATAGGAGAAATCATGCAATTAGGTTTTAAAGAAGAAGATATAAAATTTAGAGATGAAGTAAGAGGTTTTATTAAAGAAACCTTTACAGATGATATGAGAAAAACTTTATCACTATCAAAAAACGGTCATGCTGGAAAAGATCTTCATGTAAAATGGCAAAAATCTCTATATGAAAGAGGATGGATGGCACCAAATTGGCCAGAGCAGTATGGCGGTGCAGGTTTTACTTCAACCCAAAAGTATATTTTTGAATCAGAAATGGCTCGTGAAGGGGCACCGAGAACTATACCTTTTGGATTATCGATGGTTGCGCCTGTTATTATGGAATTCGGTTCTCAAGAACAAAAGGATAAATTTCTTCCTGATATTCTTGAGAGCAATGTCTGGTGGTGCCAAGGTTATTCAGAGCCTGGCTCTGGCTCTGATTTAGCTTCATTACAATGTAAGGCAGAAAATCAAGGTGATCATTATTTAGTTAATGGAACAAAGATTTGGACCACTATGGCTCAGTATGCTGATTGGATTTTTTGTTTAGTTCGAACCTCAAAAACAGAAAAACCCCAAGAAGGGATATCTTTCTTGTTAATTGATATGAAGTCTCCTGGTATTGAAGTAAGGCCTTTAATAACACTTGATAATAGTCCAGAACCACATCAAGAAGTTAACCAAGTTTTTTTTGAAGATGTAAAAGTTCCAATAGAGAATTTAATTGGTGAAGAAAATAAAGGTTGGACATATGCTAAGTACTTACTTGAGTTTGAAAGAGGAACTGCATACTCACCAGGGTTATATAGAGGCATAAAGAATTTAAAAGATATAGCTAGAGATACATCTATTGGTGATGGTTTAACTTTATTAGATGATAATGATTTTCTAAATAAAATTAATGAATGTGAAATTCAAATTCAAGCTATGGAGTTTGTAGAACTTAGGATTTTTTCAGCTCTATCTGCTGGACAAAGGGTAGGTCCAGAATCCTCGATTTTAAAAACCAGAGGTACTGAGATAGGTCAATATTTACAAGAACTGGCAGTTGAGGCTATAGGTTATTGGTCCCATCCATTTGTAGAAGATACTTTTGCGAATGTTAATGAACCAAGTATTGGGCCAGATTATGCTGCAACGATCACTCCCGAATATTATAACGGAAGAAAAACAACTATTTATGCTGGTTCAAATGAGATTCAAAGAAATATTATTTCTAAAGCTGTACTTGGATTATAAATATATATTGAAGAAAAGAAATTTATCACGACTCAGGATAAATTATTAGCATGTCAACTTGGGGTAAACTTGCTGGAGCTTCTGCCGGATATTTTATTGGCGGGATTATAGGTGCTGTTGTAGGTGCTGTTGCAGGCCATTATGTTATTGATAAAGAAGATGAAGATGTAGCATTCGCTATAGCTTTAATCGCTCTATCGGCAAAAATGTCTAGAGCAGATGGTGATTTTTCGGAAAAAGAATTAATGGCGTTTAATGAAATACTAAGTGAAGTTCCTAAGAATGAATTAAATAATGTAATTAAAATTTATAAATTAGCTCAACAGGATATAGCTGGCTATGAAGCATACGCTGAGCAAATTTCTAAATTATTTGAAGGTAAATTTGAAGTTTTAGAAAATGTTCTTGATGGATTATTTCATATTGCAAAATCTGACGGACCAGTAAATCAAAGCGAAGTACTTTTCTTAGAGAATGTAGCAGGAATTTTTGGTTTTTCATCAGCAGAATTTGCTCGTATTAGAGCCAGTCATATGGCATCAGAAATAGATGATCCATGGTTAATTTTAGGTATAAATGCTGGTTCAAATATTGAAATTGCTCAAAAAGCATGGAAAGAGTTAGCCGCACAAAATCATCCTGATCGAATGATTGCAAATGGGGTACCAAAAGAGTTATTAGGTATGGCAAATGAAAAGTTAGCCATTATTAATGGTGCATATGATAGAATATTAAAAGCACACAAAATAAAAGCAGGTTCAGAGGAAATTTAATGTCTAAAGAAAAAAAAATTATAGCTGCCAAAAAAGCTTTTGAATATGTTGAAGAGGGAATGAAACTAGGTTTAGGCACAGGAAGTACTGCAGATGAATTTACAAAGATATTATCAGATCATGTAAAGGATGGTTTTCAGATTACATGTGTTCCTACATCAGAAAATACAAAAAAATTAGCTGAATCATTGGAAATACCTCTTGGAACTCTAGAAGATTACGATATTCTCGATCTTACAATTGATGGAGCAGATGAAATTGATGATAATCTCTCACTTTTAAAAGGTGGTGGAGGTGCTTTGTTAAGAGAAAAAATTATAGCTTTTAATTCCAAAAAAATGATTGTTATCGCGGATGATTCAAAAAAAGTAAGTAAATTAGGCGACTTCAAATTACCTATTGAAATTATAACTTTTGAGCATGATACAACGATAAAGCGTGTTTTAGAGAAGCTTGATGCAATAGGCTACTCTGGAACAGCAAATTTAAGAATGGAAAATGACAAACCTTTTCAGACAGATAGCAAAAATTTAATTTATGATTTGTCAATCGGTTTAATAAAGGAGCCTTCTATTATTAGTGATTTATTAAATTCAATTCCGGGAGTAGTCGAAAACGGTTTATTTGTTGATATGGCGAATATTGTAATATTAGGTGAGATGGATGGAGTAAAAATTATTGAAAAATAATTAAACTGCACCAGCCTTTTGAGCATAAAACCAACCTGACTCAGCAAGAGGTCGAACTCTATCTGCTCTATCTTCAGCATGCTCACTAGCCGCAGTTCCATCTCTGACACGACCAATAATGCCTTGTAATATTCCTGCTAATCTAAAAAAATTATAAGAAAGATAAAAGTCAATATTTTCTATCTCTTTTCTGTTCGTATTATCACAATACATTTTTATATAATCTTCAGCGCTAGGCACTCCAATTGATTTCAAATCGGTATTCGACAATGTTTGTGTACCAGCTCCAGTACCATCACCAGGCATGTACCATTGCATAAGATGATAAGTAAAATCACCCAAAGGATGACCGAGTGTTGATAACTCCCAATCTAAGATCGCTGAAACTTTTGAAGTATTTCTATCAATAACCATATTATCTAACCTATAATCTCCATGAACTATTGATGTTTCATCATCTCCAGGAATGTTATTTGGTAACCAATCTATTAATTTATTCATCTCTATTATTTTTTCTGTTTCTGAAGCAATATACTGCTTAGTCCATCTTGATATTTGACGAGAAAAATAATTTCCTGGTTTTCCAAAATCCTCAAGACCTATATCTTTATAATTTGTGTTATGTAAATCTGATAATGTTTTATTTTTTTCTATATAAATTTTAGCTCTTAATTCATTATCAACCTCCGGAATAGTTGGTTCCCAATAAATATTACCCTCAACCATTTCCATGACATAAAATATTGTGCCTATAACGCTTTCATCTAAACAAAGTTTGTAGGTTTTAGGTACTGGAAAACCAGTTGAATTAAGAGCAGTTATAACTTTATATTCTCTATCAACTGCATGAGCTGAGGGAAGAAGTTTTCCTGGAGGTTTGCGTCTTAAGACATATTTTTTCTTGGGTGTTACAAGTTGATATGTAGGATTAGATTGTCCGCCTTTAAATTCTCTAACTTCTAGCGGTCCTTTAAAATTTTCAACATTATCATTTAAGTAAGTTTCTAATTCTTTTTCAGGAATTTTAAGTTTTTCCTGTACTTGCATTGTGCCAGTAAATTTTTCTGTTGATGATTCCTCTTCTATATTCATTTTTATTCCTTTAATGCTCTCCAACCAATATCTTTCCTATAATAACAACCTGGCCAATTAATTTTTTTTACAAGACTATAAGCTTTTTCCTTTGCATCAACTAAATTCTTTCCATAACCATTGATACTTAAAACTCTTCCTCCAGAAGTGACAATTTGATTATTTTTAGTTTTTGTACCTGCGTGAAATATTTCTACATCATCTATATTATCTATTGCATCTAATCCCTTAATTTCATCACCAGTTTCATAGCTTTCTGGGTACCCTTTAGCTGCTAAAACTATTGTAATTGCAAAATTTTCTTTCCATTTTAATGTATAACTATCTAGGTTTTTCTCTTTAACATTAACTAGCAATTCAACTAAATCATTTTCAAGTCTAGGAATTATTACCTGACACTCAGGATCGCCAAATCTAACATTATATTCAATTAACTTAGGTTCATTATCCTTAATCATTAAACCAGCATATAATATTCCAATATAAGGTGATCCATAATCGTTCATAGCTTTAATTGTAGGTTTAATAATTTTATTTATTGTTTTTTCTTCTAATTCTTTATTCATAATTGGTGCAGGTGAGTATGCTCCCATGCCGCCAGTATTTAGTCCAATATCTCCATCTCCAATTCTTTTATGATCTTGTGCCGATGTTAAGGGTATAAAAGATTCTCCGTCTGAAATAATAAAATAACTTGCTTCTTCGCCATCTAAAAATTCTTCAATAACAATTTCATCTCCAGCATTCCCAAATTTACCAGAAAATATTTCATTAACTGAATTAATTGCGTGATCTCTTGTTTCTGCAATTATTACTCCCTTACCTGCTGCAAGCCCATCAACTTTAATTACAAGTGGTATTGAATGATTATCGATATAAGCAAGCGCATCTTTTGCATTTGAAAAAGTTTCATATTTTGCTGTAGGAATATTGTATTTTTTACATATATTCTTTGTAAAGGATTTTGAGCCTTCGAGTTTAGCGGCTTTTTGGTTTGGTCCAAAAGTAAAGAAACTATTTCTATTAAGGTAATCAGCTAGACCTTCGACAAGAGGAATTTCTGGTCCTATAAAAACAATATCAATGTTATTATTTTCACAAAAATTTAAAATTTCCTGTTGATTTGAAATATCATAGTTATGACAACTAGCTATTTTTTCTATACCTGCATTTCCTGGTATACAATGTAGCTCATTAATTTTACTACTTTTTGAGAGAGCCTCAGCTATACTGTGTTCTCTTCCACCACCACCTATTAAAAGTATATTCATGTTAATTATATTATATTGATTTTGAAATATTATAAGTTAATTTAGTATAAAAAAAAGCTACATAATGAATGATAACTTAATAAATAATCTTGAATATACTGTTTCTGAATTATCCAATTCTATTAAGAGAATAATTGAGGATAATTTTGATTATATAAGAATAAAAGCTGAAATAGGTAGAGTTTCAAAACCTAATTCAGGACATATTTATCTAGACCTAAAAGATGATACCTCTGTAATATCAGGGATTGTTTGGAAAGGAAATGTTAATAAATTAGATATTATTCCTGAAGAAGGCCTTGAGGTGGTTTGTACGGGTAAAGTAACTACTTATTCCGGTCAGTCAAAATATCAAATTATAATCGAAAATATGGAGCCTGCTGGAATTGGCGCATTAATGGCTTTGTTAGAAAAAAGAAAAGATAAATTATTAAAAGAAGGCTTGTTTGATGATGATTATAAAAAAGATATTCCGTTTTTACCCAAAAGAATTGGGGTTATAACTAGTCCAACTGGAGCAGTAATAAAAGATATACTTCATAGAATTTATGACAGATTTCCTGTCAATGTGACAGTATGGCCTGTTAAGGTTCAAGGAGAGTCATCTTCTGAAGAAGTTATAGATGCCATTGAAGGTTTTCATTTATTAGAGCAAAGTAATTTAGAAAAACCGGATGTTATAATAATTGCTAGAGGCGGAGGAAGTATTGAGGATTTATGGGGCTTTAATGATGAAGATCTTGTTCGTAAAGTTTTTGAGTCAAAAATTCCTATAATTTCAGCAATTGGTCATGAAACAGATACAACACTTATTGATTTAGTTGCGGATTTAAGGGCACCAACCCCAACTGCAGCTGCAGAAATGGCAGTTCCAGTCAGAAAAGATCTATTAGTTTCTACCAAAGACTTATTTGAAAGAATAAAAAATTACATAAATAATAGGTTGGACTATGAAAAGAGATCACTAATATTAATAGATAAGGCTTTACCTAAATTAGATACATTATTGAGTAATTATAATTTAAGATTTAATAAAATAAGTTCAATCCTAAGTATATCTCTTATTTCAATGATAAAAAGTTATAAAGACATTTTTTTAAGGAAAGTAGATCATTTAAAGATTAACAATTTGATTAGAAATTTTGATAAGTCAAAAGATATGCATTTGAATGCTTCAGATAGATTACTTAAATCTGCTTCTAATATTTTTGACAGCAAGATTAATTCGCTTCAACTTCAATCAGGAATGTTAGATGTTTTGAGCTATAATAGTGTGATTAAAAGAGGTTTTGCTGTTATAAAAGATAATAATTCAAAGATAGTTACTAACTCTAAAAAATTAAAAGTGAACGATGAATTAATGATAAATTTTTATAAAAATGACAAAATAAAGGTTAGCTTAAAAAAAGATAAGTAAATTATGAGTATAGAAGCAAAATTAATATACGGTGATGGTAATTTTCAAGTTTTAGAAAGAGGTGATTTTGTAATTTGTGCAATCACAAAAAAAAGAATACCATTAAATGAATTGAAATATTGGTCAGTTGATAAACAAGAGCCATATTTTGATGCTTACAGCTCATTAGAGGGCGAGTTATCCGACCCTAATTAAATCTTTTATCCCATCTATTATGCAACCAGAACCATTCTTCAGGTTTATCTGAAATTATTTTTTCTAAAAATAAATTAATTTTATTAGTAAAGTTAAGTATATCAGTTTCAATATTTCCTGTTTTATCAATTTCAATTTTATCAAAAAATTCAATTTCAAAATTAACGCCATTTTTTCTTTTTACTTTAAGCGGTACCACAGGATATCCATATTTTAATGAAAGTGATGCAGGGGTTGAAGCAGTCATTGCATTTAACCCAAAAAAATTGGCCTTTACTCCATTAGATAGTTTTTGATCAACTAACATAGCTATGCTTCCACTATCTTTTAAAAAATTTAATATTTCTTTAGTTCCAGAAGGACCCTTTGGAAATTGATGCTCTGTTATTAATTTTCTTTGTTGAATCATCCATTTATTAAAAAAATAATTATTTGATTCACGAAAAACTGCCCCAACTAGATGATCTACCTCTTTTATTGCTATAGGAATAATTTCCCAATTTGCTATATGACCAGACACATAAATTACTCCGTTATTTTTATTTTCTTCTAGGATCTCCCTACCTTTAATATTTATCCTGCTTTTTTCTTTGATAAGAGTTTTTATGTTAAAAAATTCTGCTGAAGTCCTTCCCAAGTTTTCCCACATATCTCTAATTATTTCTGACCTTTTTCTTTTATCTAAGGTTGGTATTGCTTTTAATAAATTTTGATTAGCTCTTTTTGAAATACCTAACTTTGGACCAAGTTTTCTGGATAATAAACCAATTTGTTTTGATGTTTTATCTATATTAAATAACTTACAATATATAGATAACAATACAATTAATTGCATTTCCATTGCATATCTTATTAATTTAAATATAAACATAAACTTGTTATAACATATTTTTACCTCTAATTTCCTTTATAGTTTGGAGAAGGTTATGTCAGAACCATTAGAAAATGAAATTGAAGAAGAATTAAGAAAGAAACAGCTTAAAGCTTTGTGGGATAGATTTGGTTTATACCTTATTGCAGTAATATTGATTATTATAATGTCTTTTGGAGGTTATGAGTTTTCTAAATATTTAGGATATAAAAATTCCGAAAGCGCATCAGATCAATATGAAAAGGCTCTAGCAGTTTTAGACAATGAAAATAATAGTGATGCAATAGATATTTTTGAGTCTTTAGTGAATGAATCTAATGGATATTCTGGACTTTCTTTGTTTAATTTATCAAATATTGCAATTAAAGAGGGAAACAAAGTCTTAGCATTAGAATATTTGGCTAGAGCAGCTAAAGACAAAAATCTTTCAAAAAAAATCAACGATTTTGCTATTTTAAAATCAGGTTACATTATGCTTGATAATGCTGAAATTACTAATATTGAAGATAAATTATCTAGTCTTTTAAATTCACAAGGTCCCTTTTCTTTTTATGCAAAAGAAATTATTGCTTTAGCTTATTACAGAGATAATAGATATCAAGAGTCATCAAAAAAATTTAATGATATTGCGAATGATGCATCATCTCCAAGGAATATAGCTTCAAGATCTAAAATATTTTCTGAACAAATTTCAAGTTATGATAATGTTAAATAATATGATTAGAATAATAGCAATTTTGATAATTTTACCTTTACTAAGCTCATGCGGTTCCTCAAATTTTTTTGGCGGAAAAGATATTGATAAAGACCGCATAAAAGGCGATAGAATATCAATTCTTAAATTAAGAAAAAACCTTGTTTCCGATCCTCAAACACTTCAAAGCAATATCGCTTTACCTCAAGAAAAAACAAACTCTGATTGGTTATACCCAGGCGGATCACTTAATAATGCATTAGAAAACTTATCCGGACCAACATCTTTAAATAGAAAATGGAATATGAAGATAGGAGCTGGTTCAACAAAAATGTCTTATTTGATTTCCATGCCAATAATAGCTGATAATAAGGTTTTTTCGTTATCCTCAGATTCAAGAATTCAAGCTTTTGATATAAACAAAAGAAAAAGAATTTGGAGTAACAACCTTGCAATAAAAAAAGAAAATAAAAGAGAGGGTTTCGGTGGCGGATTATCATTTTCTAATGGAGTTGTTTATGCTTCAACTGGATTTGGATATCTTTATGCATTCCAAGCAGATTCAGGTGAAATGCTATGGGAATTGAATATGAGGATTCCTAGTCGGTCTTCACCAATAGTATTTCAAGACCTTGTTTTCGTAATGACACATGATAACCAACTCTTTGCAGTAGACAAGGATTCAGGTGAAGTAATGTGGACACATAGAGGCATATTAGAGTCAGCTACAATTTTATCGTCAACTTCAGTTGCTGCAGGAGATGGCTTAATATTTGTTCCTTATTCTTCTGGAGAAATTTATGCAATACGACCATTAAATGGATCAGTTATTTGGAGTGACTCTTTATCAAGAACAGGCTCATCTACTTCACTTTCCGAAATTAATTCTATAACAGCACGACCAATCATTGATGATGGCCAATTATTTAGCGTTAGTCATGCAGGTAGAATGGTTTCTATTGATATTTCAACCGGTGAGAGAGTATGGACAATTGATATGTCAAGCACAGAAACACCTTGGCTTGCAGGTGATTGGTTGTTTGTTTTAACATCTAATGCAGAGTTAGTGTGTATATCCAAGAGATCAGGAAAAATTCGTTGGGTTACGCAATTAGAGCAATACAGGAATGAAGAGAAGAAGAAAAACCCTATCCAGTGGAGTGGTCCAGTTATGGTTTCAAGTAAGTTGCTAGCTATTTCATCTGAAGGTAAAGCTATTTGGGTTTCTCCTGATGATGGTGAAATTTTAAATTCTGATAAAATATCGGGGTCTAGCTATTTACCGCCTTTAGTAGTAAATAACACTGTTTATATTTTAAACGATAATGGAGATCTTTCAGCTTATAATTAAGCTTAAGTCATAGTGTTATGGTCAAAACTATAGCAATTATTGGAAGGCCTAATGTTGGTAAATCAACACTCTTTAATAGATTAATAGGAAAAAATAGGGCTATTGTTGCAGATAATCCTGGGGTTACAAGGGATTATATAATTGAAACATACACTGACAGAAATCTTAATATAGAATTAATTGATACTGCTGGATTAGAGGAGACTAATAAGAAGAATCTATCAAAAATTCTTAAAGAGACATCCAAAAAAGTAATTGAAAAATCTGATACTATACTTTTTCTTGTTGATGTTCGTTCTGAAATAACTTCCGATGATTTATTTCTAACGAAACTGGTTCGCAAAAGCGGAAAAGACATAATTTTAGTAGCTAATAAATGTGAAACAGTAAAACAAGATCAAGAAGCTTCAAAGTTTGATTCTTTTGGTTTTGGAGAATCAATAAATATATCTGCAGAACATAATAGGGGTATTCAATACCTTAAATCATTAATTTATGAGTCATTCAATCACAAGGATGTAGGTGATGAATTAAATTTATTGAAAGAAGAAAATAAAATTAAAATATCTATTTTGGGTCGTCCAAATTCTGGAAAATCTACTTTAACAAATTTTCTGCTTAAAGAAGATAGGCAGCTTGTAGGAGAAACAGCTGGTTTAACTCGTGATATAATATCAGAAGCATTCAAATGGAAAAAAAATAATTATATTATAATTGATACACCAGGTTTAAGAAAAAAATCTAGAATTAGCGATGAGGTAGAAAAAAAATCATCTAAAAGCAGCTTAAGATCAGTTGATATCTCTGATATTTCAATTCTCTTGATAGATGCTTCTATTGGTTTTGATAAACAAGATTTATTGATATCAAATTATATCGAAGATAAAGGAAAACCATTCATATTAGCTATTAATAAGTGGGACTTAGTAAAAGATAAGAAGGATTCTAAAAGTGAAATTTTGGATAAAATTTCTAAGTCTTTATCTCAATTCAGAGGCGCATCCACAGTTTTTATTTCTTCTAAAAGTGGTCATGGAATTGAAGAATTAATGAAAAAAGTTTTGCAAATATATAATTTAAGTTTTGTTGAACTATCAACACATAAACTTAATTCTTTTTTAGATAAAGTAACATCAACACATACTCATCCAACTGATAATGGAAGAGAGGTACGTTTTAAATATATTACTCAAATAAATTCAAATCCCATTTATTTTGCTATTTTTACAAATAAACCAAAAGCGGTTCTAGACTCATATAAAAGATATATATTAAATAATCTGCGAGAAGAGTTTTCTCTAAGTGGTGTTCCAATTAAAATAATATATAAAAAGACCGATAATCCTTACAAAAGAAATTAGCATAAAATTTCAATAAAATTTTTATCTTTTCCACTAGGCTTTAATAAGTTCTCTATAATTATTTCAGATACTTCTTTGGGGTTATTGAAGTCTGATTCATTAAGGCCGGGTATAATTGTTTTTCTCAAGAAAGTATTCATTCTTGGTGCAAAGCAATAATGAATATTAATATTATCTTTTAATACCTCTTTGGCCCATATAGAGATCATTTTTTCTAACCCAGCCTTACTTACTGAATAGGGGATATGATATGGTTTATCTTCTTTTGTCTCTTTATCAAGGATAAATAAACATTTTGCATCTTTAGATGATTTAAGAAGGTGTTCAAAAGATCTAATTAAACGATAATTTAATGTTAAATTAAAATTTATCACTTTTTCCCAAATATCAGGTTTTAGATGAGATAATGGAGTTAATTCATTAGTTATTGCTGCGTTAGAAACAAGCAAATCTAATCTGCCCCATTTTTTATTTATTTCAAAACCTAATTTATCAATTGAATCATCTTCATTTAGATCTAATGGAACAATAGTTGATTTTGAGCCAAGTTTAATTATCTCATCATATTGCTCTTCAAGCGCACCAACTGTTCTTGCAACTAGTATTACTTCAAAACCCTTTTTTGCCAATTCGATTGATAAATATTTTCCTAATCCTCTTGACGAACCAGTAACAAGAGCAATTTTATCTTTATATTCTTTAGTCATTAATTAATTTTGGCTTTCATTTTCAGATAATAATGAAAGTTGTTCTTGAGTTTTTTCGCTTTTGTAATCGTTAAGATTTGTAGGATAGTCTCCTGTAAAACAATGGTCAGTATATTCTGGACTATCATTGTTTCTTCCTTTTTTATATCCCATTGATTGATATAAGCCGTCTAATGAAAGAAAGCCTAACGAGTCGGCGCCAATATACTTACACATTTCATCTAAACTTTTATTTGAAGCTAATAATTGCTCAGTCTCTGGAGTATCTATTCCATAAAAATCTGGATATTTTATCGGAGGACAGGCTATTCTCATATGTATCTCTGATGCCCCAGCCTCTCTCATTAATTCAACAATTTTGACTGAAGTTGTTCCCCTTACTACACTATCATCGACTAAAACTACTCTTTTGCCTTCTATTGAGCCTTTATCAGGATTATGTTTAAGTTTTACAGATGATTGTCTATTTGACTGTGTTGGTAGAATAAATGTTCTTCCTACATAATGATTTCTTATTATTGATAATTCAAAAGGTATTTTTGATTCTTCAGAGTATCCTAAAGCTGCTGGAACGCCAGAGTCAGGAACTGGAACAACAATATCGGCGTTAGCTGGGCATTCCTTAGCTAGATTTTTTCCAAATGATTTCCTGCATTCATAAACAGATTTCCCATCTAGCATTGAATCGGGTCTAGAAAAATATATATATTCAAAAATGCAAGGTCGCAATCTTGCGTTTGGAAAAGGTTTAATACTCTCCTCACCATCTTCTGTAATTACAATAACTTCACCAGGTTCAATTTCTCTAATAAATTTTGCTCCAATAATATCAAGCGCACATGTTTCTGAGGCTAATATTTTTGCTCCGTCTAATTCTCCTAAGATGAGGGGTCTTATTCCAAAAGGGTCTCTAGCACCAATTAATTTTTTATTAGTTAATACTACTAATGCCCATGCTCCTGAAATTTGCACTAACGCATCAACTAAGCGATCCAATGTTCTATTTGCATCAGATCTAGCTACTAATTGTAAAATAGTTTCTGTATCAGAGGTTGATTGAAAGATTGACCCTTTTCTTATGAGCTCGTCCCTTAGCGACAATGCATTTGTAATATTTCCATTATGAGCTATTGCAAATCCCCCACCCCATAAATCAGCAAAAAAAGGTTGAATATTTCTTTGAATTGTAGCTCCTGTCGTTGAATATCTGTTATGCCCAACAGCACTATTACCTACTAATCGATTTATTATAGAAGTTTTTGTAAAGTTATCACTTACTAATCCAGGGTGTCTTTCAGATATAAACTTTGTTCCATCAAAAGTTACTATTCCTGCAGCTTCTTGACCACGATGCTGTAAAGCATGTAGACCTAAGGCGGTAAGTGCAGCTGAGTCTTCATGATTGTATACACCAAAAACTCCACATTCTTCATGTAATTTATCATCTTGAATAAAAGGTGATTTTCTATTCGTTTTCAATATCTTCACTCTTATTATCGCTGTTAATTATATCCTGCATTTTAGTTTCAGAAAAAAATTGAAAATTATCTGTTAACATAACAGATAATTTTTCAATTAAAGGAAGTGTTTTTGAGTCTTTTGTATATTCAGGAAAGTCCTCTTTTTCATTAGGCATTAATGTATATATATAAATTATACAAGCCAGAACAAAAACTCTAAATACTCCAAATAAGAATCCAAGTAATTTATCTAAATACCCTATAGATGTTGATTTAAAAATTTTAAGTATTGGTATTGAGATCACTCTCCAAATAATTAATGTGAGAATAAAGATAGCCGATATAACTATTATGTCTCTTAGAGAGTCATTTTCTATAAAAACTTCTAATAACTTTGAAAGATGAGCGAAAAAGATTTTTATATTTATAAATGCTGCGACCCATCCAAGCAATGCAAGAAGTTCTTTAAAAAAACCTTGAAACAAAGCCAAAGAACCTGAAATTACAATCGAAAAGATTAGAATTAAATCGATTACATTAGTTTCCATCATTTTCCCAAATATCGATTTACATAAATAAATCTTTATTAATAAAATTACTAGATAATTGTTATTTTAATTTATTGGCCCTTCAGAAAAACCATTTATAAACTGAACTACAAATGGGTTATCAGTACTTTCAATTGTGTCTTTATTTCCTTCCCAAATAATCTTACCTTTATGAAGCATGTGAATATTATCTGATATTGTTCTAGCGCTAGACATATCATGTGTTATTGTAAGAGAAGTAGCACCAATATCTCTTACCTTTTGTATAATTAGTTTGTTAATAACATCAGCACTAATTGGATCTAGGCCAGTAGTTGGTTCATCAAAAAAGATAATATCAGGTTTAATAGAAATAGCCCTTGCTAAAGCAACTCTTTTTTGCATTCCTCCAGATAATTCTGAAGGATATAAGTTAACAACATCGCTACTTAAACCAACCTTTTCAAGATTAAGAATTGCATTTTCTAAACAAAATTTTTTGTTTTTACCATTTTGAATGTCGTAGAAACTAACATTTTGCCATATTCTGAGACTATCAAATAAAGCGCCGCCTTGGAAAAGCATACCAATTTTTATTTTACTATTTTTCTTAAATTTACCATTTTCAAAAATGAGATTGTTTTTTATTGAGATTCTGCCTTCTTCGGGCGTTAATAATCCTAATATACATTTAATTAAAACTGATTTACCAGTACCTGAGCCACCAATTATTACAGAAGATGTTCCCTCTTCTATATCAAGATTTACCCCATTTAAAACTTTTTTATTTTCAAAATATTTATGTAGGTTTTCAATTTTTATCATTTTAAGATGCAAAAAATAGATTAGTCATAATGTAATTAGAGGCCAGTATAAGGACAGAAGCAGATACCACCGCATTTGTAGTTGCTTTTCCTACACCCTGTGCACCACCACTTGAATTAAAACCCTGATAACAACCCATTATAGTAATAATAAACCCAAAAAAAGAGGCTTTGATTAATCCTGAGCTTATATCGCTGACTTCAAGGAAATCAATTGTGTTTTGAATATAAACACTTCCATTAAATCCTAAACTTTGTGTCCCTATAAACCATCCGCCCATAATACCAATAATATCAGCAAAAATAATTAAGATTGGTAACATTATAATTCCAGAGATTATTCTAGGAATAATAAGATAACTAATTGGGTCAGCTGATAGAGTTTTTAACGCATCTATTTGTTCTGTCACTTTCATAGTCCCTAATTCAGCTGCAATAGCAGAAGAAACTCTTCCTGCAACCACTATACCACCTAGAACTGGTCCTAATTCTCTTGTTATGCCTAATGCTACAATTGAAGAAACAATTGCCTCAGAATTAAATTGGTTTCCTCCATAATATATCTGTAGCGCAAGAGCACCACCTGTAAAAAACGATGTTAAGGAAACCACAGGTAAAGAAAAATACCCTATAAAAATCATTTGATTAATAATATTTTTAAAATACCAAGGCTTAAAAATTGATCGTAATATTTTTGTAAAAAAAATAAAAAAATGACCAGTATTATTAAGGAATAAGATTACAACTTTTCCAATATTTTTAGTTATTGTAATCACTTATTCAAATCTTTCAGGTAAATACTTTTCTCTCGCAAGATCAGAAAACTTTGTTAGTCTTTCTTCAAATTGTAATTGGACATTTGATGTTGGCCCATGTCTATGCTTCCTTATTAAAACTTCAGCTTTTCCATGAACCTCATCCATTCGTGCTAACCATGAAGTATGCTGCTCAGTTCCTGGAGGAGGTTGATTGTTTTGTAAGTAGTATTCATCTCTATATACAAACATTACGATATCTGCATCTTGTTCGATTGCCCCAGATTCCCTTAAATCTGATAACAAAGGTCTTTTATCATCTCTAGATTCAACTTGTCTCGAAAGTTGTGAAAGAGCAATAATTGGTATATCTAGGTCCTTTGCTAGCGATTTTAATCCTTGTGTAATTTCCGCCACTTCTTGCACTCTGCTATCTCGATATTTTCCTGAAGATGTTGTTGCCAATTGAATATAATCAACAATAATTAATCCAAGCTCTTGATTTTTAGTTGTTTTTAAGGTTCTTGCTAATCTTCTTGCTCTAGTTGCTAAAACTCCAATTGGTATAGAACCGCTTTGATCAATATAAAATGGAACAGATTTTAAATCAGCTATTGTTCTAGCATAATGCATAAATTGATCTTCTTTAATGTTTCCCCTTCTTAATTCGTTAGATTCTATACCTGATTGCTCTGCAGCAATTCTGGTTGTTAGTTGTTCCGCAGACATTTCTAAAGAAAAAAAAGCTACAACGCTTCCATCGGAGATAATATTGCCATTTTTATCTGTTTTTACTTCATCATTTTGTAGAGTTTCTGAAAATTTCTTTGCGACATTAAATCCAATATTGGTAGCTAATGAAGTTTTACCCATAGCAGGTCTTCCAGCAAGAATAATTAGATCAGATTTTTGAAGGCCACCTAAAGCTTTATCTAGATCTTTAAAACCTGTTGATAAACCAGCTAAACCACCTGATGATTGATAAGCTGATTCTATAGTTGTTAACGACTCAGTTAAAGTTTTTTCAAAAGACTCGAAACCCTGTTCAGCGTCTCCAGAGACTTCAATTTGAAATAACTTATTTTCTGTTTCTTCAATAATATCATTAGCTGTTATGTCTTCTTGACCTAAATCGAAGGAAGAGTGTTGAAGAAATTCTGCTGTATTAATTAGCTCCCTCCTTAAAGCAAGATCATAAATTAAAGATGAATATTCTTCGATTGCAGGACCTGGCGCAGCATTGATCACAAGTTGTTCAAAATACTGATCAGAATCAAATTCTTCATCATTTTCAAAGAAGGTTTTCAAAAAAATTATATTTGCAGTTTTACCCGTCGAAAGTGATTTATTTATTTTTTCATAAATCTCTCCATGGAGTTTATTGTAAAAATGCTCTCCACTTAATCTTGTATTATTGCATTTTTCAATTAGATCGTTATTTCTTATTAATGCGCCTAATAGTTGTTGTTCAGCCTCAATATTATGAGGTAATTCAAGGGTATTGCCTTCAGATTTTTCGTTTTCATTAATAAGATAAGGGGTTGAAGTGTTCATATATGTAACTTAGCAGTAAAAGCAAATAACCCAAGAAAAAAAACTGTGGATAAATGTGAATATCGGGGTTAAATGAATTAAATGATTAAATTATATAGTTAATTTAATTGTTAATATTTTGAAGAACCATCATCTTCTTCTTTTTCAGAGTTATTGGTTTCAGAAATAATTTCATCATTAATTTCTTCAGTGTCCATTTCATTTTTTTTATCTTCTATTTCTTCAGCTGAATCATCTATCCCCTTATCAATATTTTCTGGGATAGCTCCATCTTCAAAAATTTCCTCGATATTAATTGTACCATCTTCAGCTAAGTTTTTGTTATCTTCTATATTAATCTCATCACCTTTTATAAGTTTTTCTGCTTCTGCATCAGTTCGTGATACAATTACAGAAATTATTGCCTGAACTTCAGGATGTAATTTTACTGAGACATTGTGTACGCCAAGTTCTTTAATAGGTTTTTCTAATTTAATTTGATTTTTTTCAACAATAAAACCATTTTCACCTAAAGCAATTTTAATATCATTTGCATTTACTGAACCATACAATTGACCTGTTTCACCAGCTTGTCTAATTACAATTAGATTATAATTATCTAATTTCTTTAGAATAATTTCAGCCTCTTTTTTTTGTTCGAGATTGTTTGCTTCTAATGTGACTCTCTCTTTTTCAAAATAAGCTAAATTATCATCTGAAGCCCTTAAAGCTTTTTTTTGCGGTAATAAGAAGTTTCTTGCAAAGCCATCCTTAACTTTAACAACATCACCCATTTGTCCAAGTTTTTCTATTCTTTCAAGTAAAATGACTTCCATAATTAATCCATTTTATAAGGCAAAAGAGCCATGAATCTTGCTCTTTTAACTGCTTGTGTTAATTCTCTTTGTTTCTTCGATGATACTGATGTAACTCTACTTGGGATAATTTTTCCTCTTTCAGATAAATATTTCTTAAGAAGCTTAGTATCTTTATAATCAATTTTAGGTGAGTTTTCCCCTGATAAAGGACAAGATTTTTTTCTTTTTAAAAAAGGACTTCTGATAGGTATTTGTGTTATGTCGGGTAAAAAGTTTTTCATTCTAATTCTCTTGTATTAGTAAACATCTTTTTTTTCAGATGATTTTAGCATTACAGATGGCTCTTTTGAGATTTCTTCAGTTTTTATCGTAATAAACCTTAATATGTCCTCGTTAAGTTTCTGTACTCGTTCTATTTCATTAATTGTTGAGCTTTTACTATCTATTCTTAACAAAGAATAATGTCCTTTTTCACTTTTATTTATTTTATAGGCTAGCTTTTTTAGTCCCCAGTATTCAGTATAAACTGTATCGCCGCCATCATCAGAAATAATTTTCTTTATATCCTCAACTATATTTTCAACCTGTTGCGGAGCAACTTCAGGTCTAGCTATAAAAACATGCTCGTAATACGACATAATACCTCTTATAAAAAAGTAAATTTAAAGCATTCATTAATGTATTAAAGATAAATTTGCAAGCTTGTATTAACGAACTATGTTATTCAATTACTAATTAAGGAGAAAATCTTATGAATTCTATAGTTTTTCCAGGTCAAGGAAGTCAATATGTTGGTATGGGAAAAGACTTATTTGATAGCTTTCCGGAAATAAAAGTTATTTTTGAAGAGGTAAATGATGCTTTGGATCAAAACTTATCAAGACTTATTTTTGATGGGCCTGATGATGAGCTTATTTTAACTGAAAATGCTCAACCTGCTATTATGACTATAGGCATTACAATTATAGAAATTTTAAACTCAAGAGGTTTCTCAGTTGATAAAATTTCAAATATTTCAGCAGGTCACTCTTTAGGTGAGTATACATCTCTTACTGCCTTAAATTCACTTTCTTTAACTGATACAGCAAAATTATTGAGGTTAAGAGGAAAAGCAATGCAAAATTCTTTTCCTAGCGGAGAAGGATCTATGGCAGCTATTTTAGGTTTAGATATTGATGAAGTAAGAGAAACAATAAATTCTTCAAAAATCAAAAATGTTTGCCAGATTGCAAATGATAATGCCCCTGGTCAAATAGTTATTTCTGGTGAAATAAATGCAGTTAATGATATTTTAGATCTTTTAAAAGGAAAAGGAGTTAAAAAAGCTATTAAATTACCTGTTAGTGCTCCATTTCATTGCGACCTTATGAATGAAGCAAAAGAAATTATGAAGAATGAGTTAATGAGTATTGTTCTTAATAAACCGATTATTCCAATTATACAAAATACTACTGTTAACACTACAGAAGATACTGAAGAAATTAAAAGTAATTTAGTTAATCAGGTAACAGCTACTGTTAGATGGCGTGAAACAATGGAAAAGTTTAAAGAATTAGGAGTTGACTCAATAATTGAAGTTGGCGCAGGTAATGTTTTAACTAATTTAGCTAAAAGAAGCGTTCCTAACTTGCAAAGATTTACTTTGAATAGTAAAGAAAGTTTAGAAAACTTTATGAGAGATTATAGCATTGTTTGATTTAGAGGGTAAAAAGGCACTGATTACTGGCGCAAGTGGCGGTATTGGCAAAGAGATAGCAAACGTTTTAATTAAGCATAATGCTCAGGTTTGTATATCAGGAAGAAACCTTGATGAATTAAATGCGCTTAAAGAATTACTTGGAGATAAATGCCATGTAGTTACTTGTGATTTAAGTAAAAAAGATGAAATTATAAAGCTTATTAAAAAAACTGATGAGGTTTTGGGTCATATTGATATTCTTGTTAACAATGCAGGAATAACAAAAGATAATATTTTTCTTAGGATGTCTGAAAGCGAATGGGAAGATGTATTGAACATTAATCTTAATTCAACATTTAGTATTCTTAAATTAATTACCAAAGGTATGATTAAGAGAAGATATGGAAGAATTATAAATATTTCATCAGTTGTCGGAGTAACTGGTGGTGCAGGCCAAGTTAACTACTCGGCATCAAAAGCTGGTTTAATTGGTCTAACAAAATCTTTATCCCAAGAAGTGGCAACAAGAAATATTACAGTTAACTGTATTGCTCCGGGTTTTATAGAAACCCCCATGACAGAACAATTAGATGATAAAAGAAAAGATGTAATTCTTAATTCCATACCTATGAATAGAATTGGCACGCCGGAAGATTTATCTTCTGCTATTATTTTTCTAGCCAGTCAAGAATCAAGCTATATAACTGGGCAAACCATACATATTAATGGCGGTTTGTATATGAATTAAATGTGTTGGTTGAATATTTATTTGTGATGTGGTAAAGCCCATACAATTGATTTAACTGTGTTTATTAATTATAAAAAAAGAGGGTAAAATGAGTGATACATTAGAAAAAGTTCAAGCTATCGTTGTTGAGCATTTGGGCGTAGAAAAAGATAAAGTAACCGATTCCGCAAGCTTTATTGATGATTTAGGAGCTGATAGCCTTGATACTGTAGAATTAGTAATGGCTTTTGAAGAAGAGTTTGGTATAGAAATACCTGATGACGCTGCTGAGAGCATTCAAACAGTTGGTGACGCAGTAAATTTTATAAATTCTAACACATAATAATAATTCTTTTTAATTAAAGGATCTTTTAATTGCGAAGAGTAGTAGTTTCAGGAATAGGAGCTGTAACTCCTTTAGGGGGGGATATTAAATCTACCTGGAAGAATCTCATCAAGAATAAATCTGGCGCAAACTTAATAAGCAAATTTGATGTTTCTGATTTTCAAACAAAAATCTCTTGTGAAGTACCAATAAAAGATGATCAAGATTCATTAAAAAATTCCTTCGATCCCTCTGAATGGTTTTCATCAAAAGATCTTAGAAAAGTTGATGACTTTATAATTTTTGGTGTTGCGGCCGCAGAGATGGCAATAGAGGACTCATTACTCAAAAATCATCACTTTAATCCAAATAAAATTGGAGTAGGTGTAGGTTCTGGTGTTGGAGGTTTACCTAGTATTGAGAAGGCATCATTAACTTTAAATGAAAAAGGACCTAAGCGAGTTAGTCCATTTTTTATTCCCGGTGCATTAATAAATTTAGTTGCTGGTCAAATATCTATTAGAAATAATTTTAAAGGCCCAAATTTAGCATCTGTAACCGCATGTTCATCTGGTACGCATTCAATATGTGAAGGCGCAGAGATGATACGAAGAGGTAAAGCTGATGTTATGATAGTTGGAGGCGCTGAGTCAGCAATTTGTCCAGTTGGAATTGCTGGATTTGCAGCATGTAAAGCTTTGAGTTCAAATTTCAATGATGAACCTACTAAAGCATCGAGACCTTATGACAGACTAAGAGATGGATTTGTGATGGGTGAGGGGGCAGGTTTTTTAGTTTTAGAAGATTTAGAGCATGCGCTATCACGAAATGCTAAAATTTATGCAGAGTTTAAGGGCTATGGAGTTTCTGGAGATGCTTATCATATTACATCCCCTGCAGATGATGGAGATGGTGCATATAGATCAATGATAATGGCTATAGAAGACTCAAATCATGCTATCGATGAGTTTTCTTATATTAATGCACATGGGACTTCAACACCAAAGGGTGATGAAATCGAATTGAAGGCAGTAGAAAGAGCTTTCAAAGCTAATCTTGATAATATATCTATGTCATCAACAAAATCTTCAATTGGTCATTTACTAGGTGCAGCTGGTGCAGTTGAAGCAATCTTTAGTATTTTAACAATTAAAAATAATATTATACCCGCAACGATTAATCTTGATGATTTATCAATAGATACTAAACTCGATCTTGTACCGCATATGAGCAAAGAAAAAAATGTTGATGTAGTGCTATCGAATTCTTTTGGTTTTGGCGGGACTAATGCATCTGTTATTTTTTCAAGATATGATGAGAGTTAATGGAACTAAATGATAATGAAATAAAACGAAAAGGTTTAATGTTTGTTTTGTCCTCACCCTCGGGTGCAGGCAAAACATCTTTATCAAGAAAACTTCTGGAATTGGATAAAGAGCTATTTCTATCAATATCTTATACAACAAGACCACCAAGACCAGGTGAAATTGATGGAGAAGATTATTTTTTTGTAAATAATGATGATTTTGCATTTATGCGGGAACAAAATGAATTTTTGGAATATGCAAAGGTTTTTGATTATTATTATGGTACTCCCAAAAAACCGGTTCAAATAATTTTAAATAAAGGTAGAGATATGCTTTTTGATATTGACTGGCAAGGAACACAACAGCTTATGAATAATTCAAAAGACGATCTTGTTAAGGTTTTTGTATTACCTCCATCGATAAAGGAATTAGAAAGAAGGCTCAAGGAAAGAAAGCAAGATGAGGATGAGATTATTCAAAAAAGAATGTCTAGGGCATCAGATGAAATGAGTCATTATGCAGAATATGATTATATTTTGGTTAACGATGATTTTGATAAGACAGTTGAAGGGATTATAAGTATTCTTAATGCTGAAAGATTAAAAAATCATAGGCAAATTAATACTCAAAAAATTGTTAAAAATCTTCGAGGTTCTCTTTAATTAATTCTTCATAATTTCTTGAAATTCTCAAAAACCCTTCAATATCAATATTTTCAGCCCTTATATCCGGATCAATATTTGATAATTTAAGTAATGAAATAGTATTTATATTCAGTTGATCTAAATTATTCTTCACTTTTTTTCGTCTTTGACTAAAGCAAATTTTAACGATTTTTTCAAAAACTTCATCATTTACATTTATGTGTTTATTTTTAGGGGAAATTTTTATAACTGTTGAGTCAACCTTAGGTCTTGGAATAAAAGACGAAGGCTTCACATTTAATAATTTTTTTACATCATTATTTAGATTTACTATTATAGATAATCGTCCATAATTTTTTGTACCTATATCTGCCGTAATTCTTTCAGCAACTTCTTTCTGAACCATTAAAATCATTTCTTTCCAGGGTATTATCTTCCTAATTTTAATCATTTTAAGGATGAAAGGGACAGAAATATTATATGGCAAATTTGAGACAAACTTATAATTTTTTTTAGTCAATGTTTTAAAATCAAAATCAATTACATCATTAATTAAGTAATCAAAATTATCTTTGTAATTATTTTTTATTTTTTTTAAATTCATTTCAAATGAATTATCTTTTTCTATAACCAAAAGTGATCTTGCTTTATTTTTAAGTATGCTCTCTGTTAAAATTGCTGGTCCTGGTCCAATTTCAATAATATCTTCACCTTCTACATCAGCCTTGATAATTATTGAAGAAATTATATTTTTATCATGAAGAAAATTTTGCCCTAATTTCTTTTTAGGCTTTATATTATATTCATTTATAATTTCTCTTAATGAATTTTCATATTTTTTTTTCATTTTTAATTCTTTGATTATAAATCAAATTTATATACTTAATGGCATTAGCTAAACTTTTGCTATTTGCCTTATTCTCACCTGCAATGTCAAAAGCTGTTCCATGATCTGGCGAAGTTCTTATAAAAGGAAGACCTGCTGTAAAATTAATTGAGCCATAAAAATCTGAAGATTTAATTGGTATTAAAGCCTGATCATGAAACATACATAAATTTGCATCAATATTTTTAAGTGCCTCTTTATGAAACATTGTATCAGCTGATTTCGGTCCATTAATCTTATTTCCCTGTTTAACAAATTTATCAATTATAGGTTTAATAATTTTAATTTCTTCATTTCCAATTTTTCCTTCTTCACCACTATGAGGATTCAGTGAACTTACCGCTATTTTTGGATCACTTAATCCAAAATCTAATTTCAAGGTTTCAATGTAAACCTTTATCGTTTTTTCTAGATTGCTTTTTGTAATTCTTTTTGGCACCTGAGAAATGGGTATATGAGTTGTTAAAGTTGCGACCTTTAACTTTTTATTTAACATTATCATTAAAGGTCTTTTATTTGAGACTTTACCGAGATATTCAGTATGCCCAGGGTAATTAAAACCATTAATTATTAATGTTTTTTTCATCACTGGAAGAGTAACAATACCAGATACTTTTCTCTCTTTAGCTAATTTAATAGCAAGATTTAATGACTCAATAATAGCAGGGACATTTTGATAATATGATTTTTTAAAACCAAACTTAACTTTATTTTTTATTGGTAAAATATTCAAATGTCCTTTTGAACAATGCTTTATATTTTCTATAATATTAATTTTCGCAAAAGAATTTAAGGCCTTTACAGATTTTGCAGCCCAATCTGGATCAGCTATAAGAAAAAAATCTGGTAATTTTTTTTTGATACAATTTAAAATAATTTCAATATTGATTCCACCAGGTTCACCCATTGATATTGCTATGGGAAGTTCTTTATTCAATGGCATTATCTATACTCAATTACTGCATCTCGTCTTAAATCTCTAAGATATCGCCTAGACATCATACCAATCTTTTGTGAGTAAATATTATCTTCTATTGCCTCTCTTGAAACCTGAAGACCTACATCATCTTTTCTATCACATATTAAAATTAAATTAATATTTTCTCCAATTTCTCTAATATCAAGAGTTTGACCAGCATCTTTATTTAATAATTCTTCATGTAAGTCGTTTGGGAGGTCGCTTAATATTCTCTTACCAATATAATTAACTTCTTTTTCATTATATTTTTCTGTTAATGTGTCTATTCTTTTGCAAGAGATAAATTCTCTTGCAAAATTATTTGCATCTTCAAAATCGTCTTTATTAAAGATTATTGAAATTAGGTCATACTGGTTTCTTAATGGGTTTTTTCCTCCAGCTTTAGTAATATCATTAAGGCGGATTATATAATAGCCTCCAGAGGAATTTATTGGATTTGAGATTCCTTCTTTATTTAAGTTTCTAACATTATTTATGATTTCTTTATCTAATTGACCTTCAGCCACCCATCCAATATAGCCACCTTGTCCAGAAGTTGAAGATTGACTAAATTGTTGTGCAACAGCAGAAAAAGAAGCTCCTGATCTTAATTGTTCAACTAACCTATTTGCAAGTAAACTTGCTTCACTTTCTTCAGAAGAATTTTCATAACCTAAGAATATTTCAGATATCTCGTATTGATCTTTTCCAATACTTTCAATTGTTCTGTCATAAACAATCGATATTTCATCTTCATTTACATTAACATATGATCCATATCTTCCTCTCACTATTTTATTCCATAATAATTCTGCTCTTATTTGATTTAGAAGAGTATCTGGCCTAACTCCTTGAGAATTAATTAATTCAAGAATTTCATCCCCAGACATTTGATTGCCATTAGCTATTCTTTCTAACATTAATCCAACTTCTTGATCTGAAGAGGGAACATCTAGCTTTTCTGCTTCTTGAAGTTGAATTTTTTCATTAACTAAAGAACGCAGGGCTTGCACCTCTAATCTAGATATATTTTCCTTTGTGGGCTTTATTCCTGAAGTTGAAACAATTAATTGAACCCTTTGCTGAACATCATATCTCGAGATTACTTCATCATTAACTATTGCCGATATTGCCTGTATATCTTGCGAAAAAATAGCAGCGGGTATAAATAATAAATATATTATTATTAATTTAGGTATTAAATAATTTAGAAAAAATTTATTCATTTTATTCAACTCTTTCCCATAATCTATCAAGTCTTTTTGAACTATTAATATTCCCACCACCAAAAGTATATACTTTTAATTTAACCATAAATGAATTCGTTGGCTTTAAATCACGATATTCAGCAAATTTTCTTCTAAATCCTAATTCAAAAGATATACAATCGTCAATGTAAACAACAGAAAGTCTATTTCTTAATGATTTTTTGGTCTCTACATCATATCTTATAGCTGCCTGAAGAAGCCAATTTTCATTAATGTTTATGAAATTAGCAAATCTCAGCTCTTTCTGTTCTTTTAAGTCAAGATAATCCTCATCATCAAGATGAGCATGCCCTAATCTAAATCCCCATCTTTTATAATTTCCCTGAATATCAAACTCTGATCTTGTAAGATTTAGATCATCTTCATTCATTCTGCCTCTATATGAAATCGTAAGGTTTTTATTTGGTTTATAAAATAAATCAAAAATTAAATCAGAAAAATCTTTTCTTAAACCGTTTCCTGTATATGAAAAGTTTAAATCAGAAAACCTGTAACTTTGAGCTAATAAAGCCTTAATCACTCTATCTCCCCAAAAATGTGAAATCTGGATACCATAATTTATTCTGTTCCCATATTCCCATCTATCAAACCCTTGAATTCTATCATTAAAAAAAATATTCGCTGAATTTAACTCGAATGCAATTGAGTCTTCATTGGGAATTTGAAAATATTCTTTATCACTAGGTGCGAGTGTAAAATTAACTATTGGCTCTATTATTGTGTGCCCATTAGGAGAAACAACTGGAAATTTCCATTCCAAAAAATAACTTGGCAATAGTCTAGTTATATTTAAATCCTCACCAAAAGGATTTGAAGGAAGAAGTCGTGATGAATTGTTTGGGATATATTTTTTTGTTGATCTATATAAATCACCTCTTATAAAAATACCCATATCAATTAAATGTCCCGTTTTTGTAATAGTATTTCTTTTCCATGAACTTTTAATGGAAATTCTTTGTGTGTTTCCATCTGTTTTGCGAATTATATTAATTGAGTTGAGGTTTAAATTGAATTTTCCACCTAAAAACTCGAAATTAGGTTGCCAGTTTAAATTAATAATTGGAAGTATAATTGGTTCAGAACCTTCCTTTTCAGGCAAAAGAAGAGTAAAATGCTTGGATTCTATTTTTAAAGAGAGATTATCCCAATTTTTTGATATTTGTATTGAAGATACGATGTCGGTTTTATCATTCAAATCAAATCTTCGTAAAAATGTATCATCAGAGACAAAAGTACCATCAAAATCAATTTTCCAATCATTCAAATCAAAGCTTCCTCTTGCAGAAAAAGAACCTCTATAGTCATAGCCAATTGCATTTGATATAGAGGAAGGGCGAGGATCGTCTAAGGATGCAACCTCAACGTTTGAAATAGAATGGTTATTGTCATCATATTCAAAAACTAATTTCTTTCCTAAGCTTTCTAATTCTGAATTAGTATTAAAGGGTGAATTAATAACTGATTGCCAATCACTATTTACATTTACTGTTCTTGCTTTAAAGTTGTCACTTAAAGAGGCTAAAATTCCATAAAAATTTATACTACCGTTTTTAAATTTTTGTCTCCATTCATTTTCAAAAATAAATGCTCCTTTTGTTACAATCCAAGGTGTTATTGTTAAATCATAATCTTGTCTAAGATTTATAAAATAAGGTGCTTTAAGGACCACCCCTAAATCTCCAGAACTTAAAAGAGAGGGAGCTAAAAATCCTGTTCTTCTCTTTACATCTGGACTAGGATGTCCAGCAATTGGAATATAAAATATAGGTACCCCAAAGAGCTCAAATCTCGCGCCTTCATAAATAATATTACCATTAATTTCATCATGAATAATTCTATCTGCACGAACTTGCCAGGAAACCCTTTTATTATTTGACTCACATTTTTTACATGGACTAAATAAACCTTTTCTGAGAATAGTGGCTTTACCGCTATTCCTAATTGCATAATCTGAAGTTAAGACCGTCCCATCTTTGGTAACTATTCTTGGTAATTCAATAATTCCATCATTTAGATTTGAAGATATTTTTATTTTTGATGCAGTAATAAGACCACCATTTCCCTCGTTAATCCTTATATTACCCTCAGCTTCAATAATATTTTTTGAAGGATCTAAAGAAACTTTATCTGCTTCAAGCCTATACCCTTCTCTTATTATTAAAACAGAGCCTGTTGCCAGAATTTTTCCGCTTTCATTAATATATTCTATCTTATCTGCTTCAAGAATATTTTCATTACTTTGATTAGACTTAAGATCATTAATTGGAATTAATACAAAAAGAATAAAATATGTGAAAAAAAATAATTTACTCATTTTTAGCTTTCTTCGGTATAAAGCAAAACAGTTACTGATCCAGTGATCGCAATAATGGGCGTTATTATTGCTGACAGTAACGGATTAATTGCTCCTGATGATCCAAAAGCGAGTGATACACTTGATAATGTATAAACAGCTAAACCAGTAATAATGCCGCCAAAAATCAAAAAATTAGTTCTGCTTGTTCTAATGTAGTTAATTGAAAATGGTGCAGCAGCTAAAACCATAGCTATTAAGAAAAATGGAAATACTATTAAATTAAAGAATCTTGTTTTATGTCTTTGAGATACAAAACCGGCTTCTTCGGCAATTGCAATAAAACTTGGTAGCTCCCAAAAAGAAATAGTTTCAGGCGGAGAAAAATTTTCTTGTATCTGGTCAATAGTAAGATTTGTTTTTATTGAATAATTCTCATAATAAACGGTCTCTGCAGTTTCTTTTATCCATGCATTAGATAAAGCCCATTTACCTCTTGATAATTGTGCGTTATCAGCATCAATTCTTCTCAATAAATTACCATTTTCTTGATAATTAAAAAAAATTACATTTTCAATATTACCATTTCTTTTGTCCATGCCAAGAGAGTGAATTATATAATATGTATTATTCTCTAAGTTTTCTTCTTTAAGCCACAGGCCATTTTCAGATAAAGTAATTAGACTGACCTGGCCCCTTATACTTCTTGCTTCAAGTTCTTTAAATTTTGCAGAGGTAAAGGCAATAAAAGGTTGTAAAACGAAAATTAAAAATATTCCTATTAAAGAAACAACTAAAATAGGAGGGGTAAGAATTTTCCAAATAGAAACCCCACTTGAACGAAAAATAACTAGTTCAGAACTTTTTGCCATATTGTAGAAAGTAGCTAAAGATCCAAATAATATTATAAATGGAAAAATCTCAAACACCATTTCAGGCAATTTAAAGAAAGCAAGTTTTATAGATAAAATAATATCCCCATTACCCGCCTTAGATATTCTTCTTGAGAGCTCAGCAGTATCAATAATAAAAACAAATATTGTTGAAATAATAAGTGAATACAACAATGTAGTTATATATTTTTTATAAAAGTATTTAGCTAACGTTTTAGTTAGATTCATAATTCAAACCTTACTTAAAAATCCAAAATTTTCTTTATAAAAAACTAAAACAGAAAAAAGACATAATAAAGGCAATATATACAAAGCAATTATCCCAATTATGCTTGATTGAGCAAATCCCAATAAGAAAAAATCAATTATTTGAAATGAAAAACCAATAGTAACAGCTAATATATTTGTTAAAGTTGAATTTGTTCTTGATTGAATTTTATTTATTAAAAAGCAGAATGCGAAAAGGATTAAGGTAATTGGATGAAATAATTGAGCTAATTTATGATGCCCAACTGCCAGAAAATTATTAATCCTTTTTTTGACATATGGATCATCTTCTCTAGGAAAAAGTAATTCTCTTAAAAATCTCTGACTTGAGTCAAGATTAAAAATTTCACTTTGAGGAAGAAATTCTGAAAATGAATATTCATTTCTCTCGAACTTAACTGTTGTTATTCCACCTGAAGGCTTTAAAGAGTTTTTATGTTGAATTGTCCCATCAATAAGAATCAACTTTGACTCATTATTTTCGTTAAAAAATAACCCCTTTTTCGCTGTGTAGGTGATTGAATTTTCTATATCCCTATTATCATGAACTAAAACACCAGTTATTGAGTTATCCCTCTCTTTACTTTTAGCATAAACAGTTAACCCTTTTGCAGGCATGGAGAATAATCCATCCCTTAAAATTGTACTTGAAATATCATTTTTAAGTTCATGCATTTTTAGTTTTGAATATCTCATACCCGCAGGAGCTAGAAATAATGATAATATCATGAGTAAAATTGATGTAATTGTAGCAAATATAAGAAATGGTTTTAGGGTTCTAAAATTACTGATTCCTGATGATAAGATAACAATTGATTCATTATCTTTACCCATATTATTTAAGACAAATACTGTAGAAATAAAAAGTGCCAAAGGTAGGATTTGAGAGAGAATATTAGGCATTACTGAGATAGTTAGGCTTAAAAAAACTGGAATACTCGCTCCTCGAATGATTGCTTCATCAAGCATTCTTAGAACTTGTGTAAGCCATGCTAGTGATAACATTGCTATACAGACTATCACCAGTGAAATAAAAAGTTTTTTAATTATATATTTATCTATACTTGCCATTGCTCTTAGATTATACACTACTTATCATAGAAAAGTTATAATTAGGTTTTAGTTATTTTGGAGAAATAAATGAAAGTTAAATTTGTATCGAAGCTGAATAAAATGTCAGAAATTGTTTTTCTTGTCTTATCTAAAAAAAGTGCATTAAAAAATATAGATCTTAGTGATAAACACATAAAAGAGATAACAAAATCAATAGAAAATAAGGGTTTTGGGTTTAAGCTTAATGAGATAATTGAAATCAACAGTATAAAAGATAGAAAGCTAAAAACAGTTTATATTTGTGGATTAGGAAATAAAACGAGAGATGTAAGTGCATTAGATTTTGAAAAAATCGGAGGAAGAATTACTGAATTAACAAAATTAAAAACCAAAATTTCTGTAATCATCGATAAAGAAATCAATAATAATGAAAATATAATGAGACTTGGCTATGGCTCAATTCTCGGTTCATATTCTTTTAATAAATATAAAACAAAGAACTTTACAAATCCTAAGCTTTCACTAATTGAGATTGTATCAAATAATTATACAAAACTTAATAAAGGCTTTAATAGATATACTTCTATTTCTGACGGTGTTTTTTACGCAAGAGATCTAGTTAATGAACCTAGTAATGTTTTATTTCCAAAAGCATATGCTCAAAGAATTCAGAAACTGCGACAACACGGTTTAAAAGTTGAAGTGTTTGGTGAATCAAAAATGAAAGCTCTTAAAATGCACTCACTTGTGGGTGTTGGACAAGGAAGTCAAAGAGAAAGTCAATTAGTGATAATGCATTGGAATGGAAATAAAGCTAAGAAAACTAAACCCATTTGCTTTGTAGGAAAAGGAGTTTGTTTTGACTCAGGTGGTATCTCTATTAAGCCAAGCAATAAAATGGAAGAGATGATTGGTGATATGGGCGGATCTGCTGCAGTTGTTGGTACGATGCTATCACTAGCTAAGAGAAAAGCTAAAGTAAATGCTATTGGTATTGTTGGCTTGGTAGAAAATATGCCTGATGGTAAAGCTCAGAAACCTGGTGACATAATTAAATCTATGTCTGGACAAACCATTGAAATTCAGAATACTGATGCCGAAGGAAGATTAGTTCTCGCTGATGCATTATGGTATGCACAAAAAAGATTTAAACCAGAACTTATGATTGATCTAGCTACACTAACAGGAGCAATGGTTATTTCGTTAGGTAGTTTAATTGCAGGATTATTTTCAAATGACGATAAGTTGTCATCAAATTTAATTGATGCCGGAGAGGAGAGTGGAGACCAAGTATGGCGTTTTCCACTTAGCAAATCTTACGACAAGTTAATAAACTCAAAATTTGCTGATATGAAAAATATTGGAATGGGTGGAGCTGGATCAATTACAGCCGCACAATTTCTTCAAAGATTTGTTAATAAAGTGCCTTGGGCACATTTAGATATTGCTGGAACAGCTACAGGTATGCCAAAAACATCTACAAACACAAGTTGGGCAACAGGTTTTGGAGTACATTTATTAGATACTTTTGTCAAAAAGTTCTATGAGAAATAAGTGACACAGATTATTTTTTATAGCTCAGCGCCATTACAGGTTGAAAATACACTCTTTACTTTAATAGAAAAATCAATTGAAAAAGGCTATAAATCGCTATTACTTTTTCTGGATAAAGAAAAATGCTCAATGATAGATGAGAAATTATGGACTTATAAACAAAATTCCTTTTTACCTCATTTATCAGAAGATGAGGAAATTTCCGATGAAGTAGATATTCCAATTTACCTTTCAACAAAAAATGAAAATCCTTATAAAGCTGAGTTACTCTTTTCTATCGATGGTTTTCTACCAGATAATATAAATAATTTTGAAAGGGTAGTTATAATTGTTGATACAAATGATAAAATTTTATTAGAAAAATATAAAAAATATTATGTTGATATTAATAAAGATTTCGAAGATATAGTCTTTTATAAATCCGACGATAATGGTAAATGGATTGAAGAAAACTTTATGAGGTAAAAATGTCTATAGAGAGAACTCTTTCAATTATAAAGCCTGATGCAATTAAAAGAAATATTACCGGAAAAATAATATCTTGCTTTGAAGAATCCGGTTTAAATATTATTGCTCAAAAGAAAATTTTATTAACGAAAGAACAAGCAGAAGGTTTCTATTCCGTCCATTCCGAAAAACCTTTCTTTCAAGATTTGGTTGCTTTTATGACTTCAGCACCAATAATTGTTCAAGTTTTAGAAGGAGAGAATGCAATTCTAAAAAATAGAGAAATCATGGGAGCTACAAATCCTGATGATGCTGAAGAGGGAACAATTAGAAGGCAGTTTGCTCTATCAATAGAGGCAAATTCTGTTCACGGTTCAGACTCTTCTGAGGCAGCAATTGAAGAAATAAACTACTTCTTTAATGAGTCTGACATTATATAAATATTTTATTTATCTAATCTTCCATTAATTCCATCTAGTTGGTATACAGCTTCCTTACTGTAAATTATCTTATCATCATTGATCTGAATCAAGTTATCAGAAAATAATTTTAAACATAATGGATATAAAATATGCTCAAGTTTGAGTATCTTGCTTGCTAATATTTCTTCATTATCATTACTTTCAACTTTTGTTGAAATTTGTCCAATTATTGGACCTTCATCTACACCTGCTCTAACAAGGTGAACTGTACAGCCA
Organism: uncultured PS1 clade bacterium; assembly: GCA_902609025.1. Classification (GTDB taxonomy): domain Bacteria; phylum Pseudomonadota; class Alphaproteobacteria; order MED-G09; family MED-G09; genus AG-430-B22. The sequence goes on along the minus strand of CACLQD010000002.1, from coordinate 33,504 downwards.
GATATATTTGTTTTAGATTCTATTACTCGCTTATGAACATTTAACCCTTTAAAGTCAGGTAGCAATGATGGATGAATATTAAGTTGTTTATTAAACCAATTATTTACAAAATCTTCACTCAAAATTCTCATAAAGCCAGCATTACAAATAAAATCTATGTTATTCTCTCTAAGCTTCTTATCTAATTCATGATCAAAGTCTTCTCTCTTTTCATAAATCCTATGATCAATTACAGAGGTTTCTATTCCTCTATTTTTTGCATAGGAAAGACCTGAAGCCTTAGCATTATTTGAAAACACTAGTTCAATACTTGCAGATTTATTGTTTATTTTACAAGACTCAATGAGCCTTTCCATATTCGATCCTCGCCCAGATATTAATATTGCTACTCTCATTTTATTTATATACTACAAGAGTTTCTGGGTTTTCATTATGAGTTATTTTTCCAATTAATGACGGTTCTTCTCCTAATTCTCTAAGTTCATTTAGCAGATTACAAGTTTCTTTCGGGTCAACAACTAAGATCATCCCAATTCCACAATTAAATGTCTTTAGCATTTCAGATTCTTCTATATTTCCAGCCTCCTGAAGCCAGTGAAAAATTTCTGGTTTTCTCCAGCTATCCTTAAAAATTTCTGCCTGAACTTTGCCAGAACCAAAAACTCTTGGTAAATTTTCTGTAATTCCTCCGCCGGTTATATGGGCAATTGCATTAATGGCGTTAGTTTTATTAAGTAAGGAAATGATAGTTTTCACATATATTTTTGTTGGCTTTAAGAGTTCTTCACCAAAAGTAAACTCATTAAATTGAGTATTGGAATCTAATTGCGTTTTTGAAACATCTAAAATTTTTCTTACTAGTGAAAACCCATTTGAATGAACACCTGATGATTCTAATCCAATGATATCATCATTAACTTTAACCTCTTTTGGAAGTAAATTTTTTCTTTCTACTGCTCCAACAGCAAAACCAGCCAAATCAAAATGGTTTTCATCGTAAAAACCTGGCATTTCTGCTGTTTCTCCACCAATTAATGCACATTTAGACTGAATACACCCATCTGCGATACTTTTTATAACTTCTTTAGCAGTTGTTTTTGATAGAATTCCTGTAGCAAAGTAATCTAAGAAAAAAAGAGGCTGAGCTCCCTGGACTATTAAGTCGTTAACACACATGGCCACCAGATCAATTCCTACACCGCTAACATTATTACTTTCTATTGCAAGAAGAAGCTTTGTTCCGACTCCATCAGTAGATGATACAAGTAGAGGGTCATCAAATCCTAGCTTCATTATATCAAATAAACCACCAAAACCTCCTATTTCAATATCTGCACCTGGTACTTTTGTTTCTCTGATTATAGGTTTAATTTCTTCCACAAGCTGATTGCCTTTTTCAATATCAACTCCTGAAGAAGAATATGTTATTGGAGAGTTTTTTTTATTCAAGACCAGCCTATTATAAAAGAAATTTATTATTGATTAATATAATTAAACAGTTCACCATTAATATTTATTTTGAGTTATACAATGAATCTTCCAAATATTATAACTATTTCAAGACTCCTATTAACACCTTATATAGTTTGGTTAATTCTTAGTGAAAGTTACTTTTTAGGTTTCATATTTTTTTTATTGAGCGGTGTCTCTGATGCTTTGGATGGTTTCATAGCAAAGAGGTTCAATCAACAAACTTTACTGGGAAGCTATTTGGATCCAATAGCTGATAAATTTCTAATTGTTTCATCTATAGTTTTGCTTGGATATAATGGCTATGTTCCGATTTGGTTAATTATTATTATTGTTTCCAGGGATATTGCCATTTTTGGCGCAGTAATAATATCTTGGATGCTCGGAACTAATCTTCGAATTGAACCATTAATAATAAGCAAGATAAATACTTTTCTCCAAATATTTTACATTATTATTACATTTTTAGTTATATTAAATAATCAGCTACTAAATGAATTAACCACATCAATTCATGGGATTACAACTTATCTCATAGCCATCTCAACAATTTTATCTTGGATGTCATATCTAAAGGTTTGGCTGATTAATGTGAATTCAGTAAATAAAAATTACTAATGGTTTTTAAATGAAGAATTCTAAACAACTCTATTTTGAAATGCCTAATAAGAAAGCTTTAGGTATAGAGGATTACATAATTACAGACTCAAACAATTTTGCGTTTAATTTAATTGTTAAAATGGTAAAAGAAGAAATCAATTTTGGATTAATAAGCGGTCCACCATATTCTGGCAAAACACATTTATCTAAAATTTTAATAAAAAATGCTAGAAATTATAAAACTCTATACTTTGATAGAGATTATCAAAATATATTAGATAGATTTGAGGATTCAGATTTTTTTATATTGGAAAATATCCATATGGTTAAGCATGATAAATTTGAACAAGAGCTTTTTCACATAATTAACCTTGCGAAAGAAAATAATAAGAAATTATTAATGACTTCAAGGAAACCAATTTCTGAAATTGATTTAAATCTTGAAGATTTAAAATCAAGATTAAATTCTGTTCTTGAGGCCAAAATCAAAGAACCAGATGATCAATTAATGGAGTTGTTATTAATAAAAATATTTAATGATAAACAATTGAAAATAAACCCAAATATTATTGATTTTTTAGTATCTAGACTAGAGAGGTCATATGAGAGTATAAATTTATTTATTGAGAAAATTGATAAGTTTTCTTTAGAGAAAGGTAAAAAAATAACTATTCCTCTTATAAATGATCTATTGAAGTGACTTTATTTATTAGACTCAAGAACTACTTTATCATCTTTCATTTTTATAGATATTTTACCATTTTTAAAATCAATAGCTTTTTTTCCAAATATTTTGTATCTCCATCCTTTTAGTGTTTTGATATCAGCTTGATCATCAAGTACTAGCTCCTGAAGATCGTTTTTATTTGCTATTAGTTTCTGCGCAACACCATATTCCTCGGATATATTATCAAGTAGAATCTTTAAAATAGAAACCTTGGATGATATTCCCGTCGGAAGTCTTTTTAAGGGTTTAATTTTTGGAAGTTTTTCTTTTTTTATCGATTTTCCTTTATCGATGATTTTAATAATTTCTTCGGTAAATTCTTTTCTTAAAGATCCCTTTCTATTAAAAGATCTCAAATTATTGAAGTCATCTCTATTTTTTGGTTGGGCTGAACATAGTTCATATATTACATCATCCCTTATTATATTACCTCTTGGAACATCTTTTTCTTGTGCCTTGATTTCTCTCCATTTGGCTAACTCAATAAGAATTCCAATTGAATTTTTATTTAAATTTCTATATTTCAATCTTTTCCATGACTCATTAGGGTTTAAGTCATAAGTTTTTTTTGAAATTAAAATCTTAATTTCTTCTTTAAACCAACTCTCTCTTTTATTATTAATTATTTTATCCTTGATTAGAGGATATATTTCGAATAAATGGGTCACATCTGATATTGCATAATTAATTTGTTTTTTACTTAATGGACGATTTGACCAATTTGTTAGTCTTGATGTTTTATCAATTTTCTTTCCTAAAAGCTGAGAAACTAAATTCTCATATCCTATTGAGTCTCCAAAACCACAAACCATTGCAGCAATCTGAGTATCATATATGTTTTTAGGAATTTTTTTTGTTAGATTATAGAAAATTTCAATATCCTGTCTTCCAGAATGAAAAATTTTAACTATTTCATTGTTACTAAGAATTTTAAAAAAAGGCTTTAGATCAAGTTCCTTTGCTAATGGGTCAATAATAATCTTATCCTCACCATTAAAAACTTGGATAAGACACAATTTTGGCCAATATGTTTTTTCTCTTATGAATTCAGTATCTATAGCAAGAAATTTTGATTTATTTAATTTAGAACATAATTCAGTTAAGTGATTTGTGTCTTTAACATAATGCATTAATGACTTATACAGAATAATGCTTTTATTGTCCTTCATAAAAATGTATTAAAGATATTCGTAAAAGATAAAAAAGATAAATGCACCAATATAGAACACATAATTGTAATGGCTTGCGAGCTGAAGATATTAATCAAGAAGTTAGATTATCAGGCTGGGTTCACAGAAAAAGAGATCATGGCGGTCTTTTGTTTATTGATTTAAGAGATCATTTTGGCTTAACACAGTTAGTTTTTGATCCAGATAGCAGTGCCTTCCAAGAAGCAGAAAAAGTAAGAAATGAGTCTGTAATCACAATTAATGGAAAAGTTGTACAAAGATCAGATGATACGATTAATAAAGCATTACCAACTGGAAAAATTGAGGTTTATGTCGATACACTTGAAGTAATTGGGATTTCAGATGATATTCCATTACCAGTTTTTGGCGAGCCTGATTATCCCGAGGAAATAAGACTAAAATATAGATTTTTAGATTTAAGAAGAGAAACTCTTCATAAGAATATAATATTAAGATCTGAAATTATTAATTTTATTAGAAGTAAGATGATCGAAAATGATTTTCTCGAGATTCAAACACCAATAATGACTGCATCTAGCCCTGAAGGAGCAAGAGATTATTTGGTTCCTTCAAGGGTGCATCCAGGTAAATTTTATGCTCTTCCTCAAGCTCCACAACAATTTAAACAACTCCTTATGACTTCAGGTTTTGACAAGTATTTTCAGATTGCTCCATGTTTTAGAGACGAGGATGCTAGAGCTGACAGATCTCCTGGAGAATTCTATCAATTAGATATTGAAATGAGCTTTGTTAATCAAGAGGATATTTTTGAATCAGTTGAACCTTTGCTAAGAGATGTATTTGAAAAATTTTCTGAAAATATGTCTGTTAACAAACAATTTCCGAGAATTTCTTATTCAGAATCAATTCAAAAATATGGAACAGATAAACCAGATTTACGAGTAGAAATTGAACTTGATGATATTACCGAAGTATTTGTTGATTCTGGCTTTAAAATTTTTGCTGACCAAATTTCTAAAAATGAGAAAATAAAAGTATGGGCTATTCCTTCTAAGTCAGGAGGATCAAGAGCTTTTTGTGATAAAATGAATAAATGGGCCATTGAAGAAGGCCAACCAGGCCTAGGATATATATTTTTTAAAGATGGAAAAGGGTCAGGACCAATTGCAAAAAATATTGGAGATGAAAAGACTGAATTAATTAAAAATAAATTCTCACTCGATGATGGTGATTCCATTTTCTTTGTATGTGGTATTCCTAATAATTTCTTAGATTTTATTTCCAGGGCAAGGGTAAAAATTGGAAATGAGCTAGAGTTGATAAAGAAAGATTCTTTCGAGTTTTGTTGGATTGTTGATTTTCCAATGTTTGAGTATAATGAAGAATTAAAAAAGATAGATTTCTCCCATAATCCGTTTTCTATGCCACAAGGAGGATTAGAGTCTTTAAAAAATATGGATCCATTAGAAATTAAAGCTTTTCAATATGATATCGTTTGTAATGGTGTTGAATTGTCATCTGGCGCAATAAGAAATCATAGACAAGATATTCTTTTAAAAGCTTTTGAAATAGCTGGATATAACATCGATGAAATTAAGAAACGGTTTGGAGCGATGTACGATGCTTTTGGATATGGTGCACCCCCTCATGGCGGCATTGCTCCTGGTATTGACAGAATTGTAATGCTCATTGCTGGTGTAGAAAATATACGAGAAGTTATTGCTTTCCCTATGAATCAACAAGCGCAAGATCTTATGATGAATGCACCATCCGAAATATCATCAGATCAGCTTAAAGAAACCGGCATTAAGATTATCGAGAAGAAAGAATAAAATGAGTCTTAAATCATTATTTTTAGAAACCTTTACCTGGTGGAATAACCAAACTTTAAGCACAAAATTATTAACTTTATTTAGAGGAAGATTTGTTGGTAAAGATGTGAATGGAAATATTTTCTATATTAATAAAAAAAATAAGAATCAGAGATGGGTTATATATAATGGCTTGATGGATGCTTCAAGAATTGCAGCTGATTGGCATGATTGGTTGCATTATCGAACAGATGAAATACCAAATGAAAGTGACAAAAAGCCAAATTGGTATAAGATACATAAGGAAAATGCAACTGGTACAATTGAGGCTTATAATCCTGATGAGTCAAAGAAAAAAGAGCCAGAGATGTTGAAAGAAACTTATAAACCTTGGAGTCCTGAGTAAATATAATGCGGTCAAATATATTTGAAACATTTATTGGAGCAATTGTTATTATATTGGCTGTATCATTTCTTTTTTACAGTTTTTCAATCACAGATAACAATACTGAAGGAACTTATAATATAAATGCCACCTTCAACAGAATAGATGGAATACAAATTGGTTCGGATGTTAGACTTTCTGGAATTAAGATAGGAAGTGTATCTAAAAGTTCTTTAAATGAGACAACATATGAAGCTCAGTTAGTTATGATTATTGATAACTCAATAAAAATTCCTGATGATAGCTCAGCAAAAATTACTATGGATGGATTACTTGGGAGTAATTATATTTCAATTGAACCCGGAGGAAGTGAAATTTATTTAAGCGAAAATGATTATCTTCTTTACACTCAAGGATCTGTTGATTTAATAGGGCTTGTTGGTGAGGCTTTATTTTCAGTAGAAGAAAATTAATTATTTTTTTTATAATTTTCTAACCAGTTAATATCATAACTGCCATCCGCAAAATCTTTCTGGTTTATTATTTGTTGAAAAAAAGGAATAGTCGTTTTTATACCATCTATTACAAATTCATCTAGAGCTCTTTTTAATCTTTGTATGCAGGAAACCCTATCTTTGTCATAAACAATAAGCTTTGCTATTAGGCTATCATAATATGGTGAAATCTCTAATCCTGAATAACAATTTGAATCTACCCTTACACCAGGGCCACTTGGAGCATGATAATTTGTTATTGTCCCAGGTGAGGGTATAAAGCTATCTGGGTCTTCAGCATTTATTCTACACTCTATTGAATGACCGTTACTTTTTAGAGTATCTTGATCAGTTGAGAGCTTATATTTAGCAGCAATTTTTATTTGTTCTTTTACTAAATCAAAATTATAAATTTCTTCCGAAACAGGATGCTCAACTTGAAGTCTGGTATTCATTTCCATAAAATAAAAATTACCATTTTCATAAAGGTATTCTACTGTTCCAGCATTACAATATCCCATTGTTTTTAATGAATTAATTGTTAAGCTGCAAATTTCATCTCTTTTCTTATCATCTATAATAACTGATGGAGTTTCTTCAATTAATTTTTGATTTCTTCTTTGCATTGAACAATCTCTTTCTCCTAAATGTACTATATTATTATACTCATCACCGATTACCTGTATTTCTATATGTTTAGGATTTTGTAAATATTTCTCAATATAAACTCTCTTATCATTAAAAGATTTTTCAGCTTCAGTAGAAGCTTTTTTTAAAGACTCATCTAAATCTTCTTCTTTAAAAACTTTTATCATTCCTCGACCACCACCACCTGATGAAGCTTTTATAATTATTGGGTATCCAAGCTTACTTGCTACTTCAAGACCCTCTTTTGTGTTGCTTATTTCTCCTAGAGAACCAGGAATAATTGGAAGACCAAGATTATTTGCTGACTCTTTTGCTAAGATTTTATCACCCATCATTTTAATGTGTTCAGATTTTGGACCTATAAATTTAATATCATGTGCTTCTAGTTTTTCAACAAAGCCAAAATTTTCGGATAAAAAACCATAACCTGGATGAACTGCATCTGCACCAGAAACTTCACAAGCAGAGATTATCGCAGGAATATTTAAATAAGATTTTAACGATGAAGCAGGCCCAATACAAACACTTTCATCCGCTAATTTAACATGCATTGCATTTTTATCTGCAGAGGAATATACAGCTACTGTCTGTATTCCAAGTTCTTTACATGCCCTTAAAACCCTAACAGCAATTTCACCTCTATTAGCTATAAGAATCTTATTAAACATTTATTCTATAATAATTAATGGGTCATCAAACTGAACTGGCTGTTCATTTTTGACAAGTATTTCTTTTATTGTTCCATTTTTATCGGCAACAATATCATTCATTGTTTTCATGGCTTCAACAATCAATAATGTTTGTCCTTTTTTAACTTTATCACCAGTCTTTATGAAAGGATCAGAATCAGGCTCAGGTTGAAGATAAATAGTGCCTACCATTGGAGATTTGATAATATTTTCTTCATCTTCATTAATAAGATTCTCGTTCTCAGCATCATTATCAGTTTTTTCTTGATTAGTAGAAACATTCGGAATTTGTTTTTTATAATTATTTCTTGCAACTTTAACTTTACCAATTTTATCATTCTCAATTTGGATTTCAGATAAATTTAATTCTTCAAGCATACTAGTTAATTCCTGAATAGCCTGTTTAATTTCTTCATCAATTATTTGATTTTTTGTCAAAATAAATCTCCATTATTTTAGCTCGTCCAAAAGAAATTTAAGCGCATATAAATAACCCTCAATTCCTAAACCGCTTATAACACCAATTGCAGCTTTAGAAACATATGAATTGTGTCTAAAATCTTCTCTTCTAAAAATATTTGATATGTGTACTTCTATTATAGGAATTTTAACTGTTAGAAGAGCATCTAATAAAGCAACAGATGTATGTGAGTATCCCGCTGGATTAATAATAATTGCATTTGCTTTTTTTGAGGCTTCATGAACAAATTCAATTAATTCCCCTTCGTGATTTGTTTGTTTAAAATAAATTTCAGAATTATTTACTTTACCATAACTACTTAGAGATTTTTCTATTTCCTTTAATGATACATTCCCATAAATATCTGGCTCTCTATCTCCAAGTAAGTTTAAGTTAGGACCATTTAAAACATATATTTTATTAGCTTTAGACATTGTTATTTTTACGAATCATAACGATATCTAACCTTTTGTTAGATATTGCGTCAACTCTTTGAGATAATCAGATATGTCAGTTTGAAGATAATAATCTTAATATTGAAGCTTTATCTATTGCTCCAGGAATAACATTTTTGTTTATAATGAATGTAGGTGTGCCATTTATATCAAGTTTATCAGCCAATATATAATTTTCTTCAATAAAGCCAACATCTAACTTATTCATATTTTCAATTAATAAATTGGGTTCAATATTTATTTCACTGGCAAATGTTTTAATATTATCAATTGTTATTTTTCCGCGATGATTAATTAATTTTTGATGCATTTCAAAATATTTTCCTTCATTAAACGCTTCATATGCAGCCTTGGATGCTAATAACGAACTTTGCCCTAAAACAGGTAATTCAATAAAAACAATTTTTATATTTTTATCTTCAGAGACTAATTCCATCAAATCAGAGAAAACTCTTTTACAATAACCACAATTATAATCAAAAAATTCATAAATTATTTTAGTTCCATTTGGATTTCCAATATAAAAATTTTGATTTTCAAGAAATAATTTACTCTGATCAATTATATTTTTTTGAATTTCATCTTTCTTGTCTGTTAAGATTTCTTCAGCAAGATTTATAAAGATTTCTATTTCTTCAGGATGATTTTTTAAGTATTTAGTAATTTCTTCTTTATTCGTTTTAGAATTTATGAAGTAATTAAATGAATAACCAAAAATAAAAAAAATAAATAAGAGAAAAATAAATTTAATTGAACGGTTTTTTATACTGGGCATCTTTTTTTCCACTTTTGTTTATTTTCAGAATCTAAAATTATATCTTCAGCTCTCATTAATAACGGGCCATTATCTTTTAAATTATTTTTAGATCTTTTTGCATGAAATGAAGCTAAGTTTACATCTCCAAGTACAAAATATCTTTCTGCAGAATATAAATCTGCTTTTCCAATATTACCAAGTCTTGCTTCAGCAATTGCTAGTTGGAACCAAGCATAAGAATTTTTTTGATCTTTTTTAATTACATTATTTAGCAAGTTTTGTGCCTTAATATCATATTCTTTATCATTCAGCGCAAGGTAAGCTGATGCCAGGGCAATATTAAGCAATGGGTGACCAGCTGAAAATTTAACAGCTTTTTCATAAGGCTCTATCGATAGGTTTATTTTTCCAGATTCATAAAGAATTTGCCCTTTTAATTCATAGTACCAAGGATTAGTCGGGTACTTATTAATTAATATATTTATTTTATCTATAGCTTGATCTGTTAGTGCTTTTCTATATAGAGCAACAGAAGATGCGTAAATTGAGTAGTCAGAGTCATTATTTTTATATTTTCTTATGATATCATCAGGTCTTTTTAAAAACCCCTCGAGTTTAGCGCGTATCATATTATATCTATAGGTTAATTCTAATGAGTCTCTTTGATCATAGAATTTTGAGTTTACTGCTTGATTTTCTAAAGCCATAATTCTTTGACGAGAAATAGGGTGACTGCGGACTCTAGAGCTTTGATTTCTTGCACTTAATGCTTCCTGATCAGCAAAACTATAAAGAACATCAATCATACCCTTAGAGGAAAGACCAAGTTTTTCAAGATACTGAAATGCTGCTTGATCAGCTGCAGCTTCCTGACCGCGGGAATATTTAGCAACCATACCTTGTGCAATTTGCTGACTCCCAAGTAAAATACCTTGTACAGCATCACTGTCACCTCCTGCAACTGCGGCGCCAACACCAAGGAGTAAACCTATAATCATTGGTGCTTGCGCTTTTTTTAAGGCAATATCCGATCTTGCAAGATGAGCGCCTGCTATATGACCTGTTTCATGAGCTAAAACCCCTCTAAGCATTGAAGGATCTTCAAATTCCATTATAAGACCTGTATTCACAAAAATTTTCTGACCACATGTTACAAATGCGTTAACGCTATTATCATTAAATAAATATAAATCAACTGAGGAGGAATTTAAATTTGCTACATTAACAATTGGCGTTGTCATTTCTGATAGAAATATCTCTGTTTCTGCATCTCTAGCAATACCTCTTCCACTAAGATCAGGTGCTAATAAAATGATTAAATAAAGGTGTATTAATAATGAAAATATTTTATTTTTTTTGATCATTTTAAGTTTTTATTTATTCCACCATCCTGTTTTTTTATCTTTAGTTTTTTTAGAGTCTGCTACTGGTGCTCCAATATAATTCTCATTTCTAACTTTATCAGTTTGTTTAGATTTTTTAGGTTGATCGCTTATTTTTTTAGTTTGTTTTGTATCCTTAATATTTTCATTTGAAATACTTTTATCATTTGTTTTTTTAGTATTTTTGTTAACATTTTTTTTGCTTTCAGTCTTTTTGTTAGGGTTTTTATTATTTTTATTATTAGGGCTTTTGTTATTTGAGCTGTTTTTAGATTTTGAGTGTGAATTTTTTTGATTCTTATTCTGTGGCTTTCTATCTTTTTCGTTTTTGTTTTTACCAAGAATATTCGATTTTGCATCAAAGGAAAGGATTTTACACTCTTTTCCTCTAAACTGATTATTCCCAGCTAACTTAAAATTAATTCCTGTTTCATTTTCAAGTTTTGATAATTCATCTCGTTTGTTATTAACAATAAAATTGAGGGTTTCTATTGAAACCTCGGCTTGAATTGTAGAAGCTCTTTTATCATTTGCTGCTTCACTGATTTCTCTTAATATTTCTAAGGCAATTGACTCAGTTGTTCTTAAAGATCCCTTACCATCACAATGAGGGCATATTTCATAAGAATTTTCTTGAATGCTAGACCTTATTCTTTGTCGAGACATTTCAAGTAAACCAAAGGAGCTAATTCTTCCAACCTGGATTCGTGACCGGTCTGACCTTAGTGACTCCTTTAATTTCTTTTCTATTGCCCTGCGATTTGCAAATTTTTCCATATCAATAAAATCAATAACAATTAGACCTGCCATATCTCTTAATTTAAGTTGTCTAGCTATTTCTTCAGAGGCCTCAAGATTTGTTCTAAGGGCTGTGTCTTCTATATTATAATCTTTTTTTGATGTTCCAGAGTTAACATCGATTGCTACTAAAGCTTCGGTTTGATCAATAACAAGTGAACCGCCAGATTTTAAAGGAACATTTTCAGCATAAATTGAACTCAGTTGCTCTTGAATGTTATCTTTTTGAAAGATGGGTTTAGATTCACGCCATTTTTGCACTTTTTTAGCATGACTAGGTAGCATCATTTTCATTAATTCTTTAGTAACTTTGTATTTTTCATCTCCTTCTACATAGATTTTATCTATATCTTTATTGTACATATCCCTTAATGTTCTGTGTATTACGCTTCCGTTTTCGTAAATTAAAGAAGGTGCATTTGCTGAAAGGGTATTCTCTCGTATTTTATTCCAACTTTTAACTAAGAAGTTATAATCTTTCTTAATTTCACCTGCAGTTGTGTTACTTCCGGCGGTCCTTATGATTAAGCCCATATCATCTGAAACCCCTAACTTATCTAAGATAGTTTTTAACTTTTTACGTTCTTTGGGATTATTTATTCTCCTGCTAATTCCTCCCCCTTTAAGTGTATTTGGCATAAGGACACAATACCTTCCAGGAATTGATATATAAGTTGTTGCAGCCGCCCCTTTATTACCTCGTTCTTCTTTAGAGATTTGCAAAAGAATAACTTGATTTTTTTTAATAACTTCTTGGATTTTATATTTTACTGCCTTGCTTTTTTTTCTATCAGATTCAATTTCTTCGAGTTCATCACCCCCAATATCATCAGGTTCATCTTATACTTCTTCTTTTGTAGAAATTTGATTTTCATCTTCAATATTTCTTCCATTTGACTTTTTTATTTCCTCCTTATCTGCTTGAGGAATTTGATAATAATCTGGATTTATTTCTGAAAATGGAAGGAAAGCATTTTTATTTCCTCCATAATCAAGAAAAGCTGCTTGAAGTGATGGCTCAACCCTTATTACCTTGGCAAGATAAATATTTCCTCTAATAGGTTTTTTAGCGTCGAATTCATAATCATAGTCTTCTAATCTTTTGTCTTTTATTATTGCAATCCTTGTCTCTTCTTGATGGACTGCATCTATTAAAATTTCGTTTGTCATTTAGATAATCTCCGAATGCCAATAAATATTTTTTTATCGAAAAAATTACTTCTTTCATATCAGTAATTGTTGTTGAAATATTCATGGCTTTTATTGTTATGGAGGATATTCAAATCCTCTATATAAATCCCTTTTTATAATTAAATTAAAAATTTATTTAATCATAGATACGACTCCTTTATATTAAATAATCTTAGTTTGACAAGCTTCTAATAGATTATTCTTGAAAAATGATGATTTTTAACAAAAAAAAGATAATAATTTTCATAATATGTGCCCTATTTGCAACAGAAAATGTATTTTCAAGTGAAAGAGCTTTAATTTCAAAAATTAGATTTTCTGGAAATAATGAAGCGTTAAGGGTTATCATTGATAGCAATAATTTAATAAAACATGAAATTTCAGCATTTACTAATCCTTCAAGAATAGTTGTTGATTTATACAATGTTAAGTTCAGTGAAGATTTTTCATTTCCACAAGCAACTGGCATAATTAAAGGAATAAGATATGCTGATTTTAATGCTAATACATCTAGGATAGTATTTGATTTAAATGAATCTCCTAATGTTAAGAATGTTAAAGTTTTAAAACCGAGCGCTGGTTCAATTAGAAGGCTAAGTTTTGACATCATTTCTAATAAGAAAACTTCAACTATTAAGAATAAAAGGGTTAATAAGAATTACAAATTAAGGAAAACAATTATCATCGATCCTGGACATGGCGGAAAAGATCCAGGAACTTCTTACCCAAAGGTAGTTTCTGAAAAAGATATTGTTCTGCGTTTTGCAAGGATATTAAAAAAACATTTATCTAGAAATAATAATTATCGTATTTTTCTTACAAGAGAAGATGATAGTTTTGTATCATTAAGTGATAGGGTAAGTTTTGCTAAAAGTAAGAATGCTGATTTATTCATATCAATTCATGCTGATGCTTCTAGTTCCTCTAATACAAAAGGTTTATCTGTGTACACTCTTTCAGATAAAGGTTTAGATAAGGAAGCAGAAAAACTTGCAGCTATTGAGAATTCCTATGCTATGGTTGGCTCAAGTTTCAGCGGTAATTATTTAAGAAATGCTAGAAACCCTAGTGATTTTGTTAAATACCAAAGAAAATTGATAGATAATCGTTTTAAATCTACTAAGTTTGCAAGCACTCTAACTAGTAGAGTTAAATCTAAGACACCTCTATTAAATAACCCTCTTCGTTCAGCAGGTTTTGCTGTGTTAAAATCTGATGAGTTTCCAAGTGTTCTGGTAGAATTAGGTTTTGTAACAAATGAATATGATAGAAAAAATTTAAGAAGTGGAAGCTGGCTTCAATCTATATCAAGCCAATTTGTTAATGCTATTAATGAATATTTTAAATAAGATAAAAAAATGCGAAATGATTTTTTAAAATATATTGATGGCATAGAGAATAATCTAAATCTATTAAGGGGGTATCTTTGACTGGGATTCTTCTAAAAAGAGATTAGAAAAACTCAATAAATCAATTGAAATTGGCGATATTTGGGATAACCAAAAAGAAGCCCAATTAATAATGCAAGAAAGATCAAACTTAGAGAATTCTCTTAATGTTTATTCAGAGATAAAAAATGAATTGGTTGAAATTTCAGAATTGATAGATTTATATAGCAATGAGAGCCAATCATCTGAGCAACTTGAAGAAGAAATTTTAGTATCCTTAACTAGGTTATCTGAGCGTGCTGAGCTTGCTTTAATAGAATCATTGCTTTCTGGTGAAGCTGATTCTAATTCAGCTTATATAGAATTTCATCCTGGTGCAGGGGGAACAGAAAGTCAGGATTGGGCACAAATGCTTTTGCGAATGTATTCAAGATGGGGAGAAAGTAGGGGATATAAAATTGAAGTTATTGAATACAGCGCAGGTGATGAAGCAGGTATTAAAAGCGCAACACTTAAAGTGATTGGCAAAAACCCATATGGATGGCTAAAAACCGAATCAGGGATCCATAGATTAGTTCGTATTTCTCCATTTGACTCACAAAAAAGAAGGCATACAAGTTTTGCAAGTGTATGGGTTTATCCTGAAATTGATGATAATATTGAAGTTGATTTACAGGAATCGGATTGTAGAATAGATACTTACAGATCATCTGGTGCAGGAGGTCAACATGTTAATACGACAGATAGCGCTGTTAGGATAACACATACTCCAACAAATATAGTAGTTCAATGTCAATCTCAAAGATCTCAACATAAAAATAAAAGCACAGCGTTATCTATGCTTAGAGCAAGACTTTATGAATTGGAACTTCAAAAGAAGGAAGAGAAGGCTCAAGAAATTCTTGACACTAAATCTGAAATAGGTTGGGGGCATCAAATTAGATCTTATGTTTTGCAACCATATCAGATGGTTAAAGATTTAAGAACAAATGTTGAAGATGGAAATACTCAGGCGGTTTTAGATGGAAGAATTGATAAATTCTTAACAAGCGCGCTTTCAAGAAAAATTAGTTAGGAAGATTTGATTTTATTAATTACATCTTCAACATGACCTTTTACTTTTACTTTTTCCCATATGTATTCAATTTTAGATTCCTCATTTATTAGAAAAGTTGAACGCTGGATACCCATATATTTTCTTCCATACATATTTTTTTCAACCCAAACACCAAATTTTTCAAGAACTTTACCACTTTCATCTGATGCTAGAAGTACCTTTAATCCTTGTTTATTAATAAATTTATTGTGAGTTTCTAAACTATCTTTAGAAATCCCAATTACCTGAGTATTTAATTTTTTGAATTCTTTAATTTTATTTGTAAAATCTTTTGCCTCAGTTGTGCATCCAGGAGTATTGTCTTTGGGATAAAAATATAAAATATATTTTTTATCCTTTATATTTTTACTATCCAGTGAATTCCCATCTGATAAAGGTATTTTGAATTTAGGGATCTTATCTCCAATTTTACATTTTTTTTTCATTTTTTTTCCTTATAAATGAGTGTTAATGAATAAAGCAATAAAATATCTTTTATCGACAATTTCTCAAATATTTAGTTTCTCTATCTTTAGTTTTATTTTTTTACTACTTTTTCTTCAATTTGGAACTTTAAATTTACAATTTTTAGATCCTATTATTAAATTAAATTTTGCAGATAAATATTTAACAAAAATTGATTTTGTTAATAATGATATTAATCTTAAATTTGATAAAAATAATAATGATTTTGTTTTTACTGTTAATAGCAGTTTAAAAAATAAACCTAATGTTGCTGAATGGTCTTTGCTCTTAGATGCTGAAATAACAATAAAAATATTGTTAAACAATCTTGAAAAAAATTTAGTGGCTTTTAAATTATCATCTAATGAACAAAAAAAAGATAATCGAATTAGTCATTTTAATTTTTATGGTAGTTTAAATAGTTTAAGAAATTCTGATATATTAGAAATAAATGGTTTTGCTAAAGATTTGCCTTTAAGTTTTATCAAAGCTTTATGGCCTGATAATCTTGGTAAAGGAGCAAGGGCATGGACAAATAGATCTTTGTTTAAAGGAATAATCTCTGATTTAGAGTTTAATTCTAAATTTGTTTTTAAAAAAGATGGAAAATTATTATTTGATCCAGTTATAAATTTAGATTTTGATTTTAATGATATTGAAGCTCATTACTTAAATAATATGCCTCCTATAACTGATACTCTTGGGAAAGGTCATTTAGATTTCCAAATTTTCACTATAGATTTATTTGATGGCCGTATTGATTTAGAGGAGGGGTCAAGAATTTATATTAATAATGGTAAGTTTAATGCATTTGATATTAAAAAAAGACATGGTCCTGGGCAAATTATAATTGATGCCTCTTCAAATGTAGGGGATTTTTTTGATTTGCTTAGTAACCATAATTATATTTCAAAATTAATAAAATTAGATAGAAATAATTTATCTGGGGAAAGCAGTCTGATTCTTCAATTTGATTTTCCTCTTAAGAACTCTGTTAAGTTTTCAGAAACTAAAACAAATATAAACTTAAATGTTGAAGAGATAACAATTTATAATAAAGAAAAAAACCCAAGCATAATAAGTGATTCAGCAATCCTAATTCTTGATTATAATATTGATGAAGCTAGTTTTTTTAAAGGTAAAATAAAAACAAAAAGCTTTAAAATTCTTGAATTACCAATTTTTGCTCAAATTCTTGATGTTTCAATACCTGGTTTAAGCAATATTAGCGATGGTGGAAGAGACATTACTTTTGCTAGCTCTAATTTTAATGTTCAGCTTTCAAATAGAGGTATTAGTATTATTGATGGAATTTTAAAGCCTGAAAGCAATCTTCCTGTTGTAGGGAATAGTTTAGGATTATCATTGTCTGGCGGATATATCTTCGACAAAAGTAAAATTGACTTTAATGGTACAGTTGTCCCTATATCATGGCTAAATAATTTACCCTCTAATGTACCACTTTTAGGTGAGTTATTTTCAGGAAGTAAAGATGGAGAAGGATTAATTGGGATAAAATTTAGAATTTATAATGAAGATGAGGGTGAAGTTATAATTGAAACCAATCCTTTATCAGTTTTAACTCCTGGATTTTTACAAAGAATATTTGATTAATTTATTTCAATGATTATTTTTTTCTTTTTTCCAAGAGAAATTTCTATTTCTTTTGAGTTTTCAAAATTGTTTAGTGTTAAAGTATACTTCTCATCGCTGATTAATTCATCATTTAATTTGACGGCTTTTGATTGAATAAATCTTCTAGCTTCGCTATTTGATTTCGCTAGCCCTAAATCATCATGAGAAAGAAGACTTAGTAAACCATATCCCTTCTCAAATTCTTTCTTTTTCAGGATGATTCTTTTTTTGCTTTTCCAATCAGAGTCTTTCCCGTGAACAAGCTCCGTTATCTTGGTTGCTAATAATTCTTTCCCTTTTTCGATATCTTCATTTTTTAATTTTTCTATCTGATAGATTTCAGTCAAAGGCATATCAGTAAATAATCTAAGGAATTTTCCAACATCATCATTTTCTGTTTTATCTCTCCAATAATTCCAAAAATCTCTTGGATGCGTTGAATGATTATCTTTTTCAGAGATAAAATTAAGCCAAATTGCTCCCTCCTCTGTTTTGCCCATTTTTTGACCTGAAGAGGTGGTTAATAATGGAGTTGTTAATCCAAATAGTTCTTTACCAGCTAATCTTCTAGATAGATCTATACCACAAATTATATTTCCCCATTGATCAGATCCACCCATTTGGAGAATGCAATTATAGTCTGTATTAAGTTTATAAAAATCATAACCCTGGAGGATCATGTAATTAAACTCTAAAAATGATAGATTTTGTTCTCTTTCAAGGCGTTGTTTCACAGAGTCAAAAGAAAGCATCCTGTTTACTGAAAAATGGCTTCCAATTTCTCTTAGAAAATCAATGTAGTTTAATTCTTCAAGCCATTTACTATTATCAATAATTTTAATTTTATTGATATCTAAAAACTTTTCAAAAACTTTTTTTATTCCTTTAACATTATTATTAATATCCTCGTAAGATAACATTTTACGGGATTTATCTTTTAACGAAGGATCTCCTATTTTGCTTGTTGCTCCACCAATAAGTACGATAGGTGTATGACCAAAATCTTGTAATTTTTTTAGTAAAAGTATTTGCATTAAAGAGCCAATGTGAAGATTTGGAGCAGTGCAATCAAAACCTATATAGGCTGTAATTTTCTCTTCAGAGAATAGTTTATCCAATTTATCTGAGTCACTTATCTGGTAAATGAAACCTCTTTCATTAATATGGTTTAAAAAATCAGATTTATAATTATTCATTTACTCTTCTTATATTTTTACAATCTTAAAAATCGGGTCCAATTAATCGCGAGTCAAGATATTTGCTTACTTCATTTATAAGTTTTTCTGTTTTATTTTCAAAAAAGTGATTTGCACCTGAAATATTTTTATAATCTATATTTATATTTCTTTGAGTTTGAAGTTTTTCAACTAGCCTTAGAACATCATCTTTGGGAACTACTTTATCTTCTTCACCATGTAAAATAATTCCCGATGAAGGGCATGGAGCAAGGAAATTGAAATCATACATATTTGCTGGAGGAGATATAGATATAAAGCCTTCTATTTCTGGTCTTCTCATTAATAATTGCATTGCTACCCAAGCTCCAAAAGAGTAACCCGCAACCCAACAGCCTTTTGAGTCTGAGACTTGAGATTGTATCCAGTCAAGTGAAGCAGCAGCATCTGACAATTCCCCTATACCTTGATCGAATTCTCCTTGGCTTTTACCAACTCCTCTAAAGTTAAATCTCAAAACTGAAAACCCTTTTTTTATAAAGGTATGATATAAATTAAAGATTATAGGATTATTCATGTTTCCACCAAATTGTGGAAGTGGATGTAATATAATAGCAACAGGAGACCTTTTGTTTTCTACAACATTCATTCTACCTTCTAATCTTCCATCAGGTCCGCTGTATATAATTTCTGGCATATTTTTAACCCTATTCGAATGAATTAATGCTAGAGAAATTTATAAATTGAAGTATTTCTTGACAAAACTAGTCAAGAATTATAAATCCACACTAAATTCTATATGTTTCTAACACAACTGTAGAAAATTTGTAACAATTTAAATTAAGAGAGATTAATGAAATTAACAACAAAGGGTAGATATGCTGTACTTGCTTTAACTGAAATAGCACTTTCAGAGGATAAGAATTTAATTAAAATCTCTGAAATCGCAAAATCGCAAAATATTTCTTCAACATATCTTGAGCAAATTTTATCAAATTTAAAAAGAAATGGCTTTGTTAAAGCTGTTAGAGGTCCTAATGGAGGATATAAACTAGCTCTGAAAGCTGAGGACATAATTATGAGCGATGTTATTGAAGTAATAGAAGGAAAAATTGAAACTAAAGGTTGTTCTCAGAAGCATATATCATGCACAGGTATTTCTGGAAAATGTTTAAACCATGATTTGTGGGATGAATTAGGTAAGCAAATAAACCTTTTTCTAAGTCATATTTCTTTAAAAGATATACTTGAGGGCAATATTTTAGGAAGGTCTAGAGCACCAAATTTAGCTCAAGATTGCGACAATATGACTATAAATTGATCATTGGTTATTTGAATAAAGTAGCCATATAAAATTACAAAGAGCTTAGAATTGAATAAAAAAATAAATAAACCTAGTGAAAAAGACTTTAACAACCCTTATGAATTTGGTTTTGAAACCGACATAGAAACCGTTTTTGCGCCAAAAGGTTTAAATGAAGATGTAGTAAAGTTTATTTCAGATAAAAAAGAAGAACCTAAGTGGTTGCTTGATTGGAGGTTAGATTCTTATAGTAGGTGGCTGAAAATGAAAGAACCAGATTGGTCAAGCCTAAGATACCCTAAAATTGATTATCAGGATGCTTATTATTTTTCTGCTCCCAAAGAGATTGAAAAACCAAAAAGTCTAGATGAGGTTGATCCAAAGCTTATAGAAACCTATAACAAATTAGGTATACCACTAAAGGAACAAGAATGGTTAGCAGGTGTAGCTGTCGATGCAGTATTTGATAGTGTATCTCTTGGAACAACTTTTAAAGAAAAATTGAAAGAGGATGGTGTAATATTTTGTTCTTTTTCTGAAGCTGTTAAAGAGCATCCTGAAATAATCAAAAAATATCTAGGAACAGTAGTCCCTAACTCAGATAATTTTTTTGCAACATTAAATTCTGCTGTTTTTTCGGATGGAAGCTTTGTTTATATTCCACCTGGAGTAACTTGCCCGATGGAATTATCTACTTACTTTAGGATAAATGCTGCTGGTACAGGTCAATTTGAAAGGACACTTCTAATTGCCGATGAAGATTCTTATGTAAGTTATCTTGAAGGCTGTACAGCTCCAATGAGAGATGAGCATCAACTTCATGCTGCGGTAGTTGAGTTAGTAGCTTTAAAAGGAGCTGAGATAAAATACTCTACAGTACAAAATTGGTACCCTGGAGATGAAGATGGTAAGGGCGGTGTATATAATTTTGTTACTAAAAGAGGTGACTGTAGAGGTGATAATTCGAAAATTTCATGGACACAAGTTGAGACTGGATCAGCAATCACATGGAAATATCCTAGTTGCATATTAAAAGGTGACAATTCCTCAGGAGAATTTCACTCAATTGCTATATCTAATAATTATCAGCAGGTTGATAGTGGCACTAAAATGCTTCATTTAGGAAAAAATACGAAAAGTAGAATTATTTCTAAAGGTGTTTCATCTGGGTCATCTTCAAACACATATCGAGGGCAAGTTAATATCCATCCTAAATCAGAGAATTCAAGAAACTTTACACAATGTGACTCGTTGCTTTTAACTGGGAATTGTTCAGCTACAACAATTCCATATGTTGAGTCTAAGAATAAGACTTCAACCATTGAACACGAAGCAACCTCATCCAAAATATCTGAAGATCAATTATTTTATTGTCTCCAAAGAGGCCTTGATGAAGAAGAGGCTATTGCATTAATTGTAAATGGTTTTTGTAAAGAAGTTTTACAAAAATTACCTATGGAATTTGCAGTTGAAGCTCAAAAACTTCTCGAGATTAGTTTAGAGGGAAGTGTAGGATGAGTGGAAACTTACTTGAAATAAATGATCTCCATGTAAATGCAGGAGACAAGGAGATTTTAAAAGGATTAAATTTATCCATTCCATTCAATGAAATACATGCAATTATGGGACCTAATGGATCAGGAAAGTCTGTACTTTCAAATGTTTTATCTGGAAATGAAGATTATAAGGTTACATCAGGACAAATTATTTTTAAAAATAAAAACATCACTGAATTAAAGCCAAATGAGATATCTAATCTTGGTTTATTTATGGCTTTTCAGTATCCGGTAGAAATTCCAGGTGTAACTTTAATGAACTTTTTAAAAACAATTCATGAGGCAAATAGAAGGGCTAATGGTTTAGAGGTATTAGGTCCATCTGATTTTCTTAAATATGTTAGAGAAAAAGCTGAGATACTTGGAATTAATGATGAAGTATTAAAGAGACAGCTAAATGTAGGATTTTCTGGAGGAGAAAAAAAGAGGAATGAAACTCTTCAGCTTTTAGTATTAGATCCGATTTTAACAATTTTAGATGAAACTGACTCTGGCCTAGATGTTGATGCATTAGATATTGTTTCTGAAGGAATTGTAGGAATGAAAAATGAAGAAAATTCATTCTTAGTTATCACTCATTATAAAAAATTACTTGATAAACTAAGTCCTTCAAAAGTTCATATATTAGTTGATGGCAAAATAGTTGAGTCTGGAGGACCAGATTTAGCAGAAAAGATTGAAAATAAAGGGTTTGAGAGTTTTAATTAAAAATGTCATCTGTTGAATTTCATAAATTTAGAGAGAATATAAAAAATATTAATGATTATACTGATCAGAAAGAAAAAATATTTGATAATTTTATTAATCAGGGTTTACCTAATAAAAGAAATGAAAGTTGGAAATATTTCGATTTAGTCTCTAAATCAAAACAATATATTAAAAATGATATTTCAAATTCAGAAATAATTTTTGAAAATCTAAAAGAAAAAAATGTTTTTTATGATTATGCGGATAATAATTTATCCATTGAAGATTATTTTAAGCCATGTAATTTCTTTAAAAGTGAGTCTGTTGTGGATTTAAATGTTGCATGCGGAAATCAAATTAAGATTTTAGATATTAAGCATACTCAGAATGAGCCAATTATAATTAAAATTAACTATAATGAGAAAAATATCTCTTTACCTAGATTGATTATTAATATTGCAGATAATGTAAAAGCGAAAATCAATTATATTAACTCATCTGCAAATGGATTTTTAAATTTATTAGTAGAATATAATATTGGAAATAAATCAGAGCTGGAGATATCACGTATTAATTCTTCACAAGGACTATTGGTAGAAACAAATCTAGTTTTTCTTTTAAATCATTCAAATTTTAATATGAAGAATTTATCTATGCCTATTGAATCTTCGAGACTTCAATTATTTTCTAATCATATTGGTGAAAAATCTAGTTGTTCATCAAAAACGATTTCAATACCATCAGAAAATTCAAATGATGACATTCTTGTAGATAATATTTTTAGTAAATCTAATTGTGAGAGTGTATCAGGTGTAAGAGCAATACTTGATAAAGAATCAGTTTGTTCTTTTCAATCTATGATTGATATTCATAATTCTGTTTTAGGATCCAGGGCTGAACAAGATTGCAAAGGATTTCTTCTGTCCGACAAGGCTGTTATGAATGCAAAGCCCCAAATGAAAATTTTTAATGATGATGTCATTTGTAAACATGGTGCTACCATAGGAAGTCTTAATGAAGAGGAAATTTTTTATCTTTGTGCAAGGGGACTTGAAAGAAAAAATGCAATTAATTTAATTTTAGATGGTCATATCAGTTCTTATATAGGAGAAAAAGGTTTTTTGAGGGAATTCTTACCCGAGGAATATAAATGACTTTTGATGTAGAAAAAACGAGAAAAGATTTTCCAATTCTTTCAAGAGAGATACAAGGGAATAATTTAACCTACCTTGATAACGCTGCTAGTTCGCAAAAACCTACAGATGTCCTTGAAGGAATTAAGCAATTTGAGAGTAATGATTATTCCAATGTGCATAGGGGTTTACATACATTATCTGTGCTATCTACCTCTGCATATGAAGAATCAAGAAAGATTGTTCAAAAATTTTTAAATGCAAAATCTTTAGAGGAGATTATTTTTACTTCAGGGGGGACTGATAGTGTAAACCTTGTAGCTAGTTCTTATGCAGATGAGCATTTATCTAAAGGTGATGAAATAATTATTACTACAATGGAGCATCATGCAAATATTGTTCCTTGGCATTTTTTAAGAGAGAGAAAAGGAGTTCAAATCAAATGGATTGATTGCGATCAAAATGGAAAGTTTGATATTAATCAATTTGAAAAAGCAATAACCTCTAAAACTAAACTTATAGCTATAACTCAAATGTCTAATGTTCTTGGTGCTTCGCCTGATATTAAAAATATAATTGATTTATCTCACTCGCAAGGAATTCCAGTTTTAGTTGATGGATGCCAAGGTGTTGTTCATGAAAAAATTGATGTTCAAAAATTAGATTGTGATTTTTATTTATTTTCCGGTCATAAACTTTATGGTCCAAATGGAATTGGTATTCTTTACGCCAAAAGTCAATATCTAGATAGAATGCGTCCATGGAGAGGCGGAGGAGATATGATTAAATATGTTCAAAAAGAAAATATTACATATAACGATGCTCCAAATAAATTTGAGGCTGGTACACCCAATATTACAGGTGCAGTCGGTTTGGGAATGGCAATAAATTATTTTGAGAAAAAAATAAAAGAAGGCTTGTTTGATCATGAACTTAAGATATCTAATTACTTACATAGTCAAATTAAAACAGTTAAAGACATCGTTATTTATGGTGAGGAAAATATTGATAGTCCTATTGTTACATTTAATGTAAAAGGTCAACATCCTCATGATATTTCAACAATAATTGATAATTATGGTGTAGCAATAAGAGCAGGACAACATTGCTGCGGCCCTTTAATGGATTTATTAGGAATTAATGCATCTGCTAGAGCTTCAATAGCAATGTATACAAATCAGCAAGATATTGATAATTTTGTTGAAGCGTTGGAAAGATCAATAGCTTTATTTAAGTAGTATGGTTTTAAAAATGACAAAAAAAATAGAACATAATAAGTTGATTGAGGCATTGAAAACAGTTTATGATCCAGAGATACCAGTTGATATTTATGAGTTAGGGCTTATTTATGGGATTAATGAAGAAATTAATAACAATATAAAGGTAACAATGACTTTAACAGCTCCAGGGTGTCCGGTTGCAGAAGAAATGCCTAAATGGGTCGAAGATGCTATTAAACAGGTTGATGGAGTAAACGATGTTATTGTTGAAATGGTTTTCGATCCTCCATGGGATATGAGTTTAATGTCAGATGAGGCTAGATTAACATTGAATATGTTTTAATGGTTTAATTATGAGTAAAATTAACACAAAAATTATGTCAGCAACTCCAGAGGCAGTTAAGAGGTTAGAGTATTTAATTAATGAATCTGAAAAAGATATAAAGGCTATTAAAATTGGCGTTGAAAATGGCGGTTGTGCTGGAATGGCCTATACCATGGATTATGTTGAAAATCTTGATGTTGATGGAGAAATTGTAAAGCTTAACAATATTAATGTTATAGTTGATAATTCTGCTCTTCTATTTTTATTGGGGACTGAGCTTGATTATGAAGAAACGAAACTGAATTCAGGCTTCATATTTAATAACCCTAACCAAACTGATGAATGTGGATGTGGTGAGTCAGTAACTTTAGAACAAGCTGAAATTCCAGTTGAGTTTATTAAAAATTAAACTAATTACCTTTAAATTCAGCGTCTCTTTTATCAAGAAAAGCTCTAACTCCCTCTTTAAAGTCTTCCGAATTTCCAGCCTCGAATTGAAGTTCTCTCTCTAAATTAAGTTGTTCCTCATAAGTATTGTCTGAGCTTTCCCAGAAGGCTTTTCTTATAAGTCTTAAGGACATAGGACCATTTGCCAATTCTTTACAAATTTCCATAGAATTATTTATTAATTCATCATCTTCAGTTAATCTGTTAATCAATCCCCAATCATAGGCTTTTTCAGCCGGCAATCTCTCACCTAGAATTGAGAGTTCTTTGGCCCTTGCATTACCTATTAATCTTGGAAGAAGCCATGTTGATCCGCCATCAGGAACAAGACCTATTCTTCTAAAGGCTTGGAGAAAAAAAGCAGATTTTGAAGCTATGACAATATCACCCATTAATGCAAAAGACATTCCTATTCCTGCAGCTGCACCATTAACTGCAGTTACAATAGGTATATTCATATTTTTTAATCTTCTTAATATTGGATGATACATTGTCTCAAGAGCATGACCAGCGTCTTGTCTACCAGAGTTGGATTTTTCTGAGCCTGTAGATAAATTTGCACCAGCGCAGAAACCTTTTCCTTCACCGGTAATTAAAAGGCATTTTATTTTTGAATCTTTTTTTTCAATTTCATTAAGACATTCCCAAATACCCTCCAACATTTCTCCTGAGACTGCATTTCTAACAGTGGGATCATTAAATCGCATAATTCCAATATTGTCGGAAACTTCCAAACTTATTTTATTAAAATCCATAAATAACTCCTTAAGAAAATTAATTTCTAATATTGTCGTATAGATTAGCCTTTTCTCTAATGAATTCAAACCTTAATTCAGGTTTATTGCCCATTAAATTAGTTACAACTGTTTTTGATACTTTTTTTCTATCTTCGGGATTAACTATTCTTAATAATGTTCTGTTACCAGGTAACATAGTCGTTTCTTTTAGTTGAGCAGGCATCATTTCACCTAAACCCTTAAATCTATTTATTTCAATTTTTTTTGTTTCATCGAGATGTTTTTTAATCACTTCATCTCTATCATGATCATCTTTGGCATAAAAAACTTTTTTTCCTTGTGAAATTTTGTAAAGCGGAGGTAAAGCCAAGAATAACTTCCCTTGATCGATTATTTCAGGGATTTCTTCATGAAAGAAAGTGATTAATAACGATGCAATATGCGCACCATCCACATCAGCATCAGTCATTATAATTATCTTTTCGTATCTTAAGCCATTTTCATTATAAAGATCTCCAGACCCACAACCCAATGCTTGTATAAGATCAGATATTTGTTGATTATCTCTTATTTTGGATTTAGTAGAATTAGCTACATTTAAAACTTTCCCTCTAAGTGGCAGGATAGCTTGAAACCTTCTATCTCTTGCTTGTTTTGCAGATCCTCCGGCACTATCACCTTCTACTATAAATAATTCTGTACCTTCGCTATTTCCTTGAGAGCAATCAGCTAGTTTGCCAGGAAGTCTTAATTTCCTAATTGCACTTTTCCTAGATGTTTCTTTATCTTGTTTTCTCTTTAATCTTTCTTCAGTTATTGAATATAAATATTTTAGCAATGACTCAGTTTGCTGAGGTGAGTTAGACAAAAGAGTTTCAAACCTATCCTTTATGGCATTTTCGATAACCTTTTGGATTGATTTATTTGAAAGTTTATCTTTTGTTTGTCCTTGAAATTTAGGATCGGGAAGAAAAACTGATATCGCACCTATAAGATTTTTACTTAAATCATCAGAATTAATTTTTTGTGCAATTTTATCTCCAGTTCTTTCTCCATGTGACTTTATTGCCTTTAAGAGTCCACCTTTTAATCCAAGTTCATGAGTCCCTCCCTGAGGTGTTGGAACGGTATTGCAGTAAGAATTTAAGAATGAATTATTGCCTAAAGACCAATTAATTGCCCATTCGAAAGATAGATTATTTTTGTCTCTTTCCCTATTTCCTGAAAAGATCTCAGTTAGTAAGGACATCTTTTCATCAACTTCATTTTCTACTAAATCAATAAGGCCATTCGAAAATTTAAATACATCATTTTCAGGAATATTTTCTTTTTTTGAGATTTCACCTTCACAGAACCATCTAATCTCAACGCCAGCAAAAAGATAAGCTTTAGATTTACTAAAATTATATAATTTTTTGCAATTAAAATAATTATCTAGTCCAAATATTTCAGGATCAGGCTTAAAACTAACCTTTGTTCCTTTTCTATTAGTTTTCTTCTTTAATTCCTTTAGTTTTGAAGTAGGGTATCCCTTTGAAAATTTTTGATTATATATTTTTTTGTCTCTATAAATTTCAACATCAACAAATTCTGAAAGCGCATTAACTACACTGATACCAACACCATGTAGACCACCAGATGTTTGATAAACTTTATTACTAAATTTACCTCCTGCATGTAGAGTTGTCATTATTACCTCTAAAGCAGATTTATTTGGAAAATTAGGGTGTGGATCAATAGGTATTCCTCTCC
Organism: uncultured PS1 clade bacterium; assembly: GCA_902609025.1. GTDB lineage: Bacteria > Pseudomonadota > Alphaproteobacteria > MED-G09 > MED-G09 > AG-430-B22. The sequence goes on along the minus strand of CACLQD010000002.1, from coordinate 5,567 downwards.
CATTATCATAAACAGTTATAATATTATCTTTTTCAACCCTTACTTCTATAAATGATGCAAAATTTGCAACTGCTTCATCCATAGCATTATCAATAACTTCCGAGAATAAATGATGCATTGAAGAGTTATCTGTTCCTCCAATATACATTCCAGGCCTTCTCCTAACTGGTTCTAGGCCTTCAAGAACTTCAATTGAAGAAGCATCATATTTTTTTGTTTTATTCATTGTGAATTAAACATTTATATAAAGATTGATTCGAGGAAAAGAAAAAGCCCAACTTACGAGTTGGGCTTTTTTTGTAATATGTTTTTAACTTTAACTTGTTAAAGTACCTACAATATGTGAAATGATTTTATAAGGATCAGCATTTGATGCAGGTCTTCTATCCTCAAGATATCCATTCCAATTATGTTCTACAGTGTAAATAGGAATACGAATACTTGCACCTCTATCACTAACACCGTAAGAAAATTCTGTAATTTTTTGTGTTTCATGAAGGCCAGTTAGTCTTTTATCATTATCTGATCCGTAAGAGGCTATACCTTGATCATGAACTTCACCTAACTTTTCACAAAAACCTGTAAAAAGTTCTTCAGAACCATTTGATCTCATTACTTCATTTGAGAAATTAGTATGCATACCTGAACCGTTCCAGTCTCCTTCTTGAGGTTTAGGATGAAAGTTTACACAAACATCGAATTCTTCACCGACTTTCTGAAGAAGATATCTGCTCATCCATAGGTCGTCACCAGCTTTAATTCCTTTACCTAGGCATTGATATTCCCATTGACCTAGAGCAACTTCAGCATTTGTCCCAGTAAGTTCAATACCAGCTTCTAGACATGCTTCTAAATGAGCTTCAGATACATCTCTGCCCTTAACGTTTCCTGCTCCAACACCGCAATAATATTCACCTTGAGCTCTTTCAGGAATTCCTTCTTCCCAACCTAAAATTGAGCCATCTGGATTTGTAAGAAAATATTCCTGTTCAAAACCAAACCACCATTCATCAGTAACGATTTCAGAGGCGGCGTGTCTCATATTTGTTGAATGTGCTTCTCTAGCACTTGTTTGAACCCCGCACATTACTAAAGAATCTCCAAATAATGGATTTTTATATTCTTGAACTGGTATAAGAATACAATCTGAACCTTCAGTATCGGCTTGTTGGGTTGATGAACCATCAAATGACCATTCAGGTGGCGTTCTATCAGTAGTTACTTTTACTTTACTTCTTAAGTAAGGCTCAGGTTGGTATCCGTCTAGCCAAACATATTCATATTTTTTCATGCTGTTCTCCGTTATTAAAAAAAATTGAAATTAAATTGCCTCAGAACCAGTTTCACTAGTTCTAATTCTTATTGCTTCGTCAATGTTACTTATGAAGATTTTCCCATCACCAATTTTTCCTGTATATGCTGATTTTGTTATTACTTCACAAGCTTTGTCACACTTGTCATCATCTACAACAATATCAAGAACAATCTTTGGTAAAAAATCTACATTATATTCTGCACCTCTATATAATTCTGTATGACCCTTCTGTCTTCCGAAGCCTTTAGCTTCAGTAACAGTTACGCCAGAAATATCTATTTCTTGTAGTGCATCCCTCACTTCGTCAAGCTTGAAGGGTTTTATTATTGCTGTTATTTTCTTCATGTCTTTCTCCAAAAAATTATACTATACATAAGCAAAATTTATGCCAAATTAATATTAGCTCAGGCCTATTCGATAATATGTAATATGTGTAAGTCAATAATGTGTAACTATTTAATAATAATTTAATAGGAAAAAATGGTTTGTTTGGTATGATATTTCTTATTTCTTAAATTTATTAAGGAGATCTTATGGCTATTAAAGATAACACACCTGTTTTAGTTGGTTGTGGTCAAATAACACAAAGAATTGATAACCCAAAGGAATCCAAAAACCTTGTTGATCTAATGAAAGAGTCTTCTTTACTAGCATTTAGTGACAGTACCGTAGATAATTTGGAGAATAAAATTGATACTGTAACAACAGTCAGGTTTATTTTTGATTCAGCTGGAGGGAAAAGACCACCTTTTAGTATATACTCTAATCCACCGCAATCACTGGCCAATTCTTTAGGAATTTCTGGTGCAAAAACTTATTGCGGACCAACTGGTGGGAATACACCTCAATATTTAATAAATATTTTAGCCGAAAAGATAACTAATGGCGAAACTGAGGTGGCCCTTCTTTCAGGTGCTGAATGTTTTTCATCTATGCGAAAAGCATCTAGATTGGGTGTTAAAACAGGTTGGGGCGACGACCCTGGAGGAGAAAGAATAGATCTTGGATTTGAAAAGCCTGGCGGAACGGAAAATGAGAGAAGACATGGAATAATATTTCCAATTAATGTATATCCGCTTTTTGAAAATGCTATCAGAGGTAAGAAAAATCATTCTATAGATAAACACTTAGATTACTTAGGAAAAATGTTTGAGCCTTTTACTAAAGTTGCAAGTCAAAATACAAATGCTTGGTTTCCGACTTATCGAAGTGCCGAAGAAATATCAACGCCAAATGAAAAAAACAGATTTATTGGATTTCCTTATACAAAATATATGAACGCCATAATGGAAGTTGATCAAAGTGCTTCAATAATAATTATGAGTGAAAGAAAAGCAAATGAGTATTCTGTTCCAAAATCTAAAAGAATTTACCTTCATGGATGTGGTGACATAAATGAGGTTTGGAATGTAACTGAGAGACCTGAGCTTCATTCATCTAAGGCGATAAGGCTTATGGGAGAAAAAGCATTATCTATGGCAAAATGGAATATCGATGAAATAGACTTTTTTGATTTATATTCTTGTTTTCCTAGCATGGTTGAATTAGGACGAGAAGCATTAGATATTTCTGAAAATATATCTAATCCATTAACTGTTACTGGAGGATTACCATTCTTTGGAGGTGCAGGAAATAACTATGTCACTCATTCCATAGCTACAATGATGGAAAAATTGAGAGAAAACAATACTAGTAAAGGTTTATGCACATCAAATGGTTGGTATGCCACAAAGCATGGTATCGGACTTTATTCAAATATTCCTTTTGAAGGCGATTGGCAAAGAGAAGACCCAAAAAATTATCAAAAAATAATCGATGATTTAGATAGGCCTGATGTTGATGAAGAACCGAACGGAAGTGCAAGAATAGAAACATACACAGTCGCAAATGGAAGAGATGGCCCACAAATGGGAATAGTAATAGGACGATTAGATGCAAACAATAAAAGATTTATAGCTATTTCAAATGATGAAAAAACTCTTGAAATTATGATGAAAGAAGAATGCTTAAATAGAGATTGTATTGTTTCAAAAAATTCTGAAGGTCTTAGCATTTTTTCAATATAAAAATGATTAAAATATATCTTGTTAGACATGGAGAAGCTTCTGAGGGGTGGACTTCACAAAACCCACCTTTAAGTGAGTTAGGTAAATCGCAGGCAAAATCTTTGATGACCTTTATTGACTCTATTTTTGATGAAAACTCAACAAATAATACTAATGCGATATCAAGTCCTTTAAATAGATGTATAGAAACTGCTTCTCTAGCCCTTGAAAAACAATATCTAGAAATAGAGATTAATGACAATTTTAGGGAGCTTCCATCTCCAACTATTGATTTAGAAAAAAGAGTTGATTGGTTAAGAAGGATCTTACCTTTAACTTGGCCTGAGTTATTAAAAGACAATGAAACCATGGAATCTGGTGTAGATTTTACTCAATGGAAAGAAAATATTATGAGCAATATTTATTCCTTAAAAAAAGACACGATTATATTTACACATTTTGTAGTAATTAATGCTGTTATAGGAGAAATACTTAAATCTGATAAAATTATTAATTTTCAGCCCTCAAATTGTTCTATTACTGAGATAAGCAAAATAAATGACAAGTTAAAAATAGTGAAATTAGGAAAAAGTCTAGAAAGCAAGGTTAATTAATGCCTAATACTATATTTACATCAGAATCTTCTTATGAGTTAGATAGATTATGTATCAGAAGAGGTATTAAATTTTCAGATTTAATGGAAAATGCTGGTAAATCAGCTTCTATAAAGATTGAAAAAAAAATTATTCCTTCTCTAAAAGAGTTTAACAATAAAATTTTAATTTTATGTGGTCCTGGAAATAATGGAGGAGACGGTCTTGTGATAGCAAAGTATCTTCTTAAAAGCGGGTACAAGGTTGATATTTGTTTTCCTATTTTAAATAAACATAAAATTAATAGGCATACAAAAGAGAAATTAAAAAATTTAGATATTTCTGCTCAAAAATTTAATAATTTGAATTTAAATAGATATTCTATGATTGTAGATAGTATTTTTGGTATAGGCCTTAGCAGGAATTTTTCAAATACCTTAATAAAGATCGTAGAAAAAATTAATAAAACAAAAGCTTGTAAGGTTTCTATTGACATCGCGAGTGGAATTAACTCTGACTCGGGCGATTTAATGCCAATTTCCATCAAAGCTAACCATACAATAACTTTTGTTGCACCAAAGGTTGGTCATTATTTACTACCTGGGAAAATAAATTCAGGTAGTATTCATGTTGTTTCAATTGGTGAAAAAAAAACAGAAATCTCCAAGGCCAAAAGATTATCTAAAGTAAAATTAAACACTCCTGAATCATGGATAAAAAACTTTAAATGGCCATCAATGATTGATCACAAATATAAAAGGGGACATATCCTTGTTAAGTCTGGACCATTAACATCTACAGGTGCATCACGTTTAGCTGCGGTTACAGCGTTACGATCAGGCGCAGGTGCAGTAACTCTTGCATCTGAGACTAATGCTTTAGGAGTTAATGCCTCTCACCTTACCTCAGTAATGTTAAAAGAAATAAACAATACAGAAGAATTTTTTAACTTCGTAAAAGAAAAAAAAATCAAAACTTTAATTATTGGGCCAGGAAGCGGAGTCAATCAAATTGTCAAAGGATTAGTTATAAGAGCAATTAAGGAAGAGATAGAATTTGTTTTGGATGCTGATGGTCTAACCTCTTTTGAAAAGAATCCAGATGAACTATTTGACCTTTTACGAAAAAGAAGAAAAAGAAATAATATAATTTTAACTCCTCATGAAGGAGAATTTAATAGATTATTTAAGTTTGGTAATTTGAGTAAAATTGATAAAGCAAATAAGGCTGCCGATCTTACTAATTCGACAATTTTATTTAAGGGTAATGATACTATTATTTCATCCCCAAAAAAAATAACTTTTCTTTCGAAAGAATCTTCACCATTCCTATCAACTGCAGGATCTGGAGATGTATTAGCTGGTATATGTGGAAGTTTTCTTGCGCAGGGAATGAAAAGTCATTTTGCAGCAGGAGCTGCATCTTGGCTTCATAATGAAATTGGTATTCAGGCAGGACCTGGTCTAATAGCTGAGGATATGAACAAATTTTTATCTAAAGCAATATCAAAGCAATTGAGGAGAATATATAAAAGTGAAGATTAGTTTAGCAAAAAAGAAAGATTTAAATGGGATTAATGATATTTATAATTATTATATCTCTAATACTGCCTAT
>CACLQD010000001.1 GCA_902609025.1 uncultured PS1 clade bacterium | reverse complement strand
GAGAAAAAATATAGTCATTTCTGTTAAATTTAGTATCAAAAAAGAGAATGAAGAAGAAGAAGTATTTACTGGAGAGTCTCTAATATCCTCAGCATATAATAGGGTGGCCGAACCATATGCAAACTTTGTTAATGAGCAAGATACTAGAGATAGAATCTTGTTATTGGTTATACAGGATATAAAAACACAATTAGCGCTTTTCAAAAAAAATCAGGGGAAATGAAGGGAAAGATCTCAGATATTAATAATCTCGTTAGTCAACCACTAAAAATGTTTGGTGCACTCTTGTATGGTCCAAACGAATATCGTGTAAATAAAAATTTTGATGAAATTTATAAGCAACTAAATCAAAACAATGATGAAATGTTAGAGGCACAGCAATTAAACTCAAATATTATCTTAAACCAAAATGAAGTCTTTTTTAATGAGATAAATACAATAATGCTTAGTGGCGGAATCAAAGTAATAAAGATTGATATGCTAGATACTGATAAAGCAGGGTGTCTAGAAAATTATTTAGAAAAACCAACGGAAAAAACATTTATCCTTGTTAAATCAGGAAAATTAGGGCCTAAATCAAAACTTAGAGCTTTATTTGAAAAGTCTAATAACTTTATATCAATTCCTTTTTATGAAGATACGATAAAGGATACGCATGGTTTCATAGAAAATTATTTAAATACAAATAATTTTTCAATCTCAAATGATGCGAAACAGAAAATTATTTCTTTTTCTGGACAAAACAATAAGGCCCTAGAGTCAAATATTGAATTAATTATGCTTTATATGTTTGAAGAAGAAGAAAAAATAATAGATTCTGATATCGTAGATAAAGTTCTTTTATCAGATAAACCTGTAGAAATCCAAAACTTATGTAATTCTGTAGCTCTTGGTAGGATTGATGATGCTTTATTCTGCTTTAATAAGCTTCAATCTAATGGGCAACAACCTATTCAGGTTTTAAATAGTTTATCTAACTTTTTTCAAAGAATACATAACACGCTTATTGTTATGGATTCAGGTAAAAATTTAACAGAGGCAATGAACGAATTAAAACCACCTGTTTTCTTCAAGGAAAAAGATAACTTTATCAAACAAATAAGGCTTTGGAATCTTCAAAAAATAGAGAGGGCGCTTACAATAATAAACGAAGGTGAGACAGAAATAAAAAAATCACCTGAGCTTTCAAAGACCATAGCGGGTAATATTGTTTTGCGTTTAACTGCTGCAGCCTCAAAGTAATTAGCCTCTAAGCTTTTTAATTAAATCGTTAAATTGCTCTAAATTATTATAAAATATTTCTAGCTTGCCTTTCTCATTACCTTTTTGTTCAATATTAATAGATAGCCCCAACATCTGGGTAATTTCATTTTCTAAAGACAATATGTTGGGGTCTTTTAATTTATTACCCCTTTTTTTATTTTTCTTGTTTTTGATATAGGCAATATAGGTTTCAAGCTGTCTTACATTCATATCTTTTTTAATAGCAATTTGGGCTATAGAATAAGCTTGTTCAATCCCAACAAGGGCTCTTGCATGACCAGCAGATAAAGATTTATTTTGTACAAATTCCTGAACTTTATGAGGTAGTTTTAGCAATCTGATTGTATTGCTAATTTGTGGTCTTGATTTTCCAAGGATTTTCGCTAACTCTTCCTGAGTATATTGATACTCTTCTTGTAATCTTGTAATTCCCTCAGCCTCTTCTATTGGGTTGAGGTCTTCTCTTTGCATATTTTCAATAAGAGCTATCTCCAATATCTCTTTATCGTCTAAATTCTTGATAATTACTGGAATATTATGTAATCCAGCCTTTTGAGATGCTCTCCATCTTCTTTCACCGGCAATTATTTGGTAATTTTTCTCATCTATTTTTTTTACTAATATTGGAAGAATTAGACCTTTTTGTTTAATAGATTGGCTTAATTCATTCAACTTTTCTTGATCAAATATTTTTCTAGGTTGGTTTTTGTTAGGAAATAAAAATTCTATAGGAATCTCATTACTTTTACTCTCATTTATTTCCTTAATTTCAGATTTACTTAAATTTGGATCTTCTGCTTCGCCTATTAACGCAGCCAATCCTTTTCCTAAGCCTTTCTTTTTCGTCATTTTATTACCCAACCTGATTTATTTAAAACTTCTCTGGCCAAATTTATATAGGCCGCACTTCCTGTACATTTATGGTCATATATTAAAGCAGGTATCCCATGGGATGGAGCCTCTGATAAACGAATATTTCTGGGAATTTTCGTTGTGAAAACTTCAGTACCTAAATATGATCTTACGTCTTGCTCCACTTGATTTGAAAGATTATTTCTACCATCAAACATGGTAATTATGACTCCTTCAAGAACTAGGCTGTGATTAACTGAATTTTTTATGTCTTCAATAGTTTTAAGAAGCTGACTCAAACCCTCTAAAGCATAAAATTCTGCTTGAAGTGGAACTAGAGCTCCATTCGATGCTACCAAGGCATTAAGGGTTAAAAGGCTTAATGAGGGTGGACAATCAAGTAAGATATAGTCATAATTTTTTAATTCCTCAATTGCTCTCTTAAGTCGCATAACCCTGTCGGCTTCATTTGATAAAAGAATATCTATTCCCAATAAATCATCATTTGAAGGTATCAGATCCAGATTTTTAATATCGGTTTTGATTAGAACATCTTCTATTGGAATATTATTTACCAAGATATCATAGACACCTTTTTTTCTATCAAACTTTTCTAATCCCATTCCGGTAGATAAGTTTCCTTGTGGATCCATATCAACCAAAAGAACATTTGCACCGCATGCTGCCATAGCCGTACCTAGATTAATTGTTGTTGTTGTTTTCCCTACACCACCCTTTTGATTTATAATAGAATATATTTTCGCCATAATTACTTTCTTATAACATTTTTAATCATAATAATTCGTGAATTTTTATTTGTTAAACTGCCAATTGCTTCAAATTCAAATGCCCAAAACTTATTTGCTTCCCTTATTTCTTGTTGCCATTTTTCACCCTTATGGAAGAGACCAATTGATCCTGACTGTAAGAGAGACAGACTTATTTTAATCATCTTGTCCAGACTAGAAACAGCTCTTGAGGTTAAAACAAATTTATTATCATTTTTAAATTTCTTTAAATTTTCAAATCTTTCATTGTGAATTTTGATATCAATACCAAGCAATTTAGATGTATTTGACAAGAATTTAGCTTTCTTTGTGTTCGATTCAACAAGGTGACCATTTAGGTTATTATCTAAGATCTTAAGAACTAATCCGGGGAAGCCAGCTCCTGATCCAATATCTATGAACCTATCAAAACCCTTAGGAAAAAAATTAATCAATTGTGCGCTATCAATTATATGCCTTTCCCATAAATTTAATACTGATGATTTGCTTATTAAATTAAACTTTTGATTATTCTTAATAACCTCCTCCTGAAAAACTTTTAATTTTTCCTCTTTTTCTTTGGATAAAAATGAGGTCTCGAATTTATTATTATTTGTCAGTGTTGGCCCCGCTTTTATTTTTCATATGGGATAATATAAGACCAATTGCTGAAGGTGTGATGCCATCAATTCTTTGAGCATGTCCAAGAGTTGTAGGTTTGATTTTAGTTAGCTTCTGTTTGTGTTCATTAGATAATCCTTTTATAGAATTATAGTCCAATTCGTCACTTAATATTTTTGTTTCTTCTTTTCTAAATATTTCAATGTCTCGCTCTTGTCTCTCTAAATATCTTCCATATGTAGCTTCGGCAGAAATAGTATTTTTTAATGTTTCATCGCTTATTGAAATATCTGGCCAAATTTTTTCAATCTTTTTAAAATTAATTTCATGATAACCTAATAAATCAAAAGCAGATCTTGCTTTTCCATCTAGGTTAATTTTCAAACCTAAATTTCTAGCTTTGTTAGGGGTTAAGTTGTAATTGTTTAATTTATCTCTTAGAGATTCTAATTTTTTCTTTTTCTTATTCCAGAAGTCTTTCCTTTTGTTAGAAACAACTCCTTGCTCTATTCCAATATCAGTTAGCCTTTGATCTGCATTATCAGCACGTAGGCTCAAGCGGTATTCCGATCTTGAAGTAAACATCCTATAGGGCTCAGTAACTCCTTTTGTAACTAAATCATCTATAAGGACGCCCAAGTAGCCATCAGCTCTATCAAATTTAAAACTTTTTTTACCTTGAGAATATCTTCCAGCATTCATACCAGCAACTAGGCCTTGGGCTGCGGCTTCTTCATAACCTGTAGTACCATTTATTTGACCGGCCAACCAAAGGCCTGGTAGTTTTTTTACCTCAAGTGTGTGATTTAATTCTCTAGGATCAACGTAATCATATTCTATAGCATACCCATATTTAGCAACCTCAACCTTTTCAAGACCAGGAATGGTTCTCAGAAATCTTTGCTGAATATCTTCTGGAAGAGATGTTGAAATACCATTCGGATAAATAACATTACTATCAAGACCTTCTGGCTCAAGAAATATTTGATGGCTATCTTTCTCACTAAATCTTTCGACCTTATCTTCAATTGAAGGGCAATATCTTGGTCCAACACCAGATATCATACCTGAATACATTGCAGATTTATTAATATTATCTTTTATTATTTTATGTGTTTTTCTGTTTGTTCTTGTAATATGACAACTAATTTGTTTGTTTGTGATTTTTGAACACATATAAGAAAAGGGCTCTGGTGTCTTATCTGCTAGTTGTTCTTCAAGTTTATCAAAATTAATAGAGTCTTTAATTAATCTTGCGGGAGTACCGGTTTTTAACCTTGATAGATTAACTTTGAGATTCTTTAGCCTTTTTGAGAGACCTATAACGGGGGGTTCATCAATTCTTCCCCCTGGTGTTGTATTTTTACCACAAAATATAATGCCATTAAGGAAGGTTCCTGTTGTTAAGACTACCGAAGAAGCTAAAAAAGTGTCACCATTTTTACATAAAACTCCTTTAATTCTATTTTTTTCAACTACCAAGTCTTCGACCATACCTTCACAAATATTTAGGTTTTTATAATTAAATATCTCATTTTGCATATTACTTAGGTATAATGACCTATCAATTTGAGCTCTTGGACCCTGGACCGCTGGTCCCTTTCTTCTATTCAAAATTCTAAATTGTATTCCTGAAAGGTCTGAAACCCTAGGCATAACTCCGTCAAGAGCGTCAATTTCTCTAATAAGGTGTCCTTTTCCTATTCCACCCATAGCAGGATTGCAAGACATAGCTCCTATAGTTGATAATGATCCAGTAATCAATAATGTATTAGCCCCGACCCTTGCAGATGCTGTAGCTGCTTCACAGCCAGCATGGCCTCCACCAATAACAATTACATCAAAATTATTCATAGTTTTGTTTTATGGTTATAATTTATTTTAATCAAGGAAAATGTTTCATGTGAAACATAATGTGAAGAATGTTTCATGTGAAACATTATTTACCTATACAAAATTCATTAAAAATTATGTCTAATATATCTTCATTATCAGTCTTTTTAGTGATTTCTGAGATTTCAGTAATAGCTGCTCTAACATCTTCTGCAGCAAGAGAAACATCAGTAAAGTTAATGTTTTCAAGAATATCTATGCTTTTTATAATGTGTGCATATTCTCTCTCAGTTGAGATCGTGGGCCCACTAGATGTGCTTACAAGACTTTTAATTTTTTTGTTAATTTTTTCCCACAAAATATCAAGAGATTTATTATTTTTTAGTGATATGGTAAGGTTAGGTTTTTCATTGTGCCTCTTTTTTAGGTCAGATTTATTAATAACCACTAGATTGTTTTTGTTTTTATCAACTTTAATGTTACCAAATGGTTTTTTGATGTTATTAGGACCAAGATATAGCTTAATATCCGCTTCTTTAGCAACTTTCTCGGCTCTTATGTTTCCTTCTACCTCAATATCGTTTTTTGATTTTCTGAGACCAGCTGTATCATAAAATGTTACTGGTATACCCTTTATGTTTAGTTTTTGGTTTAAAATATCTCTAGTTGTTCCAGCATCTTTTGAAACAATTGCTATTTCTTTTCCTGATAAATAGTTGATTAAAGTTGATTTTCCTGAATTAGGTATTCCAAGTATTACAATTTTTATACCCTCTTTTATTCTTTTATTGTCTTCAAAGCTCTTTTCATATTTTTTTATCTTATTTACAGTTTTCTTTATTAGTTTTTTAGCCGAGTTTACTAAAGATGCTGGGATATCTTCTTCTGAAAAGTCAATACTGCTCTCGATATATGCTAATGCACTCTTAAGTTCCTGAAGCCAAGAGAAATGTATTTTAGAATTTTTATCTAAATAAGTTTCAAGTGCTTTTTCTCTTTGTGCTTCTGTTTCAGCTTGAATCAAGCTAGATAGACCCTCAACTTGTAAAAGGTTCATTTTGCCATTTAAATAAGCTTGTTTCGTAAATTCACCTTGTTTCGCTGGTCTTAGGCCTTTTATTGTTCCAAGCTCCTTAAGTAGCTTTTCTATAATTGCTGTGCTTCCATGAATGTGAAACTCGGCGACCTCTTCACCTGTAAAACTTTGCTTTTTTGGAAAATAGACGACCAAACCTTCATCGATGGTTTTATTATTTAATGTTTTAATTTTTGCAAGGGTAATAAGGCGTGGTTTAGGTTCTTTTCCCGTTAAAGTTTTTATTGTTTTTTTAGATAGGGGTCCTGAAACTCTAATAATAGCAACACCTGATTGACCCTCAACTGTTGAAAGAGCATAGATGGTCATTTAACTAAGTGTTCATAGAATCGTAAAAATCTTCATTGGTTTTTGTCTGGGACAACTTATCAATCAAAAACTCTATTGCGTCTGTTGTTCCCATTGGATCTAGAATTCTTCTTAGTACATATATTTTTTGGAGTTGCTCGTTTTCAATTAAGAGTTCTTCTTTTCTAGTTCCTGATTTCATTATATCTATAGCGGGGTAAACTCTCTTATCGGCAATTTTACGATCAAGGACAATTTCGCTATTTCCTGTACCTTTAAATTCTTCAAAAATTACTTCGTCCATTCTGCTTCCTGTATCAATTAAAGCAGTCGATATTATGGTTAATGATCCGCCTTCCTCAATGTTCCTGGCTGCTCCAAAAAATCTTTTAGGTCTTTGGAGTGCATTTGCATCAACGCCGCCTGTTAAAACTTTACCAGACGAAGGTACAACTGTATTAAAAGCTCTGCCTAGGCGTGTAATAGAATCTAGAAGAATTATGACATCGCGACCGTGTTCTACTAACCTTTTTGCCTTTTCCATAACCATTTCTGATACTTGGACATGCCTACTTGCTGGTTCATCAAATGTTGAAGATACAACTTCACCATCAACGGATCGCTGCATATCGGTAACTTCTTCTGGTCTTTCATCAATTAGTAGTACAATTAAATAACACTCAGGATGATTTTTTGTAATTGAATTTGCAATGTTTTGAAGTAATACCGTTTTTCCTGTTCTTGGAGGAGATACAATTAATGCCCTTTGCCCTTTGCCCAGGGGAGATACAATATCTATAACTCTATCTGATAGGTCTTTTTTATCTTTCTCAACCACTTCCATAACAAATGGACTTTCAGGATATAATGGAGTTAAGTTATCAAAATGAACTTTTGTTCTTGCTTTTTTTGGTTCTTCAAAATTAATACTGTTTACCTTTACTAAAGCAAAATATCTTTCACCTTCTTTAGGTCCTCTTATATACCCTTCAACTGTGTCGCCTGTCTTTAGCGAAAATTTTCTTATCTGGGAAGGGCTGACATAGATATCATCTGGTCCTGGTAAATAGTTAGCGTCAGGCGATCTTAAAAAACCAAACCCATCTTGTAATACTTCTATAACTCCTTCTCCTATAATTTCTATATCCACCTCCGCTAATTCTTTTAATATTGCAAATAAGAGCTCTTGTTTCCTTAGTGAACTTGAGTTTTCAACCCCGTTGTCTTTAGCAAAATCTATTAATTCAGCTGCTGTTTTAGCTTTCAGCTCTTGAAGTTTTAATTCTTTCATTTTTAATATCCTAGAAATATAATTTAAGTTGGTTCTATAATAATATTATTAAATATAGTAGATGTGGTTGGCACCGAAATAGTGGTGATAAACATTATACCAACAAAGTTAATCACAAACTACTAAAAATAAGAAAAATTTACGATTTAATCCACAACTTAAAAAATTAAACAATAAAATCAATTACTTAATATATTTATTTTTATGTTAATTATGTGGATAAATATCAAAAAAGGTGTTTACTTACAGTTTAAACAGATTAATTTGGTAATTTTATTATTATGTTAGTTAATTTAGAATAATATGAATATCTTGCGAATTATTTAGTTTATAAACAATTTAATAAATTTTATTAACAGGAAGTGAACAGTTTAAAACAATGAATAACAATAAACTAGTTATACATTTAATATCAGATTCTACTGGAGAAACCCTTAGATCTGTTGCAGCAGCAGCAGCAGCACAGTTTGAGAATTTAGATTACGAGGAAAATGTTTATTCTTTAATACGAAGTAAAAAAAATCTTGAGCGTGTCTTTGAAAAAATTAAAGAAAAACCAGGAATAGTGCTTTGTACCCTTGTTGATGACGAAATAAGCAAAACACTTGAGAGCTTTTGCAATAATAATAAAATTACATATATGCCTTTTATGAACAATATAGTTTCTATGATAGAAGATGAAACAGGAATTAAAGCAATAAAAATGCCCGGGGGACAGCACAAGTTAAATGATGAATATTTCAAAAGAATTGAAGCTCTAAATTTTACTCTTGAGCACGACGATGGTCAAAATATTGAATCAATCTCAAATGCAGAGATTATTTTGGTTGGAGTAAGCAGAACATCAAAAACACCGACATGTATATATCTTGCTAATCAAGGAATTAAAGCTGCAAATATACCGCTTGTTCCAAATCAAGATCTTCCAAAGCTTGACGAAAATGAAAATCTAACAGTTATAGCATTAATAACTACACCCCAGAATCTTGTTGAAGTGAGGAAAAAAAGAGCCATAGAACTAGGTCTTGACCCAAAAAAAGATGAGTACACAAACATAAATAGTGTTACAAAAGAAATTGATGATGCCAAAAGATTATTTAATAAAATGGGTTGGCCAACAATTGATACAACAAGAAGATCGGTAGAAGAAACTGCTGCAGCTATAATGAGTATAAGAGCACAAGAATGAAAATTATTTTAGGATCAAGCTCTCTCTCAAGAAAGAAACTTCTGAAAAACACAGGTATAAGTTTTAAAGTAAAAACTCCGACTATAGATGAGGCGACACAAAAAAAAGAATTCAAAGGCAAAAAGAAAGACCTTGCTATATATTTGGCTGAAAAAAAAGCTTTATCTATACATGTTGATCCAAAAGATATAATTATAGGAGCCGATCAAGTCTTGCTTCATAATAATAAAATTTACGATAAACCAAAATCAATACAAGAAGCCAAAAGACATTTAAAAGAGCTATCAAATAGAACACATAGTTTAATTTCTGGAACTGTAATATCCAAAAAAAACAAAATTATTTGGCGGCATCAAAGTGTATCGAAAATGGAAATGCGCAAACTTACAAATAAGGAAATTAATGAATATTTATCTAAATCAGGTAAAAGCATCCTGAATTGTGTAGGCGCCTATAACATTGAAGGCTATGGATCTAAACTTTTTAAAAAAATAGACGGAGACTTTTTCTCTATTGTAGGATTACCTTTAATACAACTACTTAATGCAATAAATAAGATCGGTAAAATTAGATGATGAAAGCCGCTGTCATAGGTAATCCAATAAAACACAGCCGATCACCTTTAATTCACAACCACTGGTTAAAAAAAACAGGTATTGATGGCTCATATGAAGCCATTCATGCAGAAAACGAGAAAGATTTTATAAGAATAGTTAAACAACTTAAGGAGAGTGGCTATAGTGGATTTAATATAACTTTACCATTTAAAAAAATTGCTAGTGAAATTGTAGATAAGACAATAAATAATGATACAAGTTTTTATAGCAAAGAAGCGCCAGCAATTAACACGATTAAAATAGAAAACAATAAACTAGTCGGTTACAATACTGATTATTTTGGCTTTTCATCGCTGTTATACAAAAAAATAAAATCTATAGAAAAAATTAGAAATATTATTATTTTGGGCGCAGGCGGCGCTGCTAAGTCAATCGCATACGGTCTTAGTGAAAGCTTTAGGAATAGTGAAAAAGATGAAAAAAGAAATTTGCTAATTCTAAACAGATCTCTATCAAAAGCTGAAGAGCTAAGTTTTGCTCTTAAAAATAGCGATAGCCCTTTAAAGCTATTTCATGCTTCACTGGATAAATTTGAGGAAAATATTGAAACTTGTGATCTTCTTATAAACTCAACTTCATTAGGCATGGAGGGCATTGATACAAGTTTAATTCTTAGCTTAGACAACTCCAAAAAAGAACTCTTTGTTTATGACATAGTTTATACTCCACTTGAAACAAATCTATTATCATCTGCAAGAAAACTAGATCTTAATTTTACAAATGGATTGGGTATGCTTATTAATCAAGCAGCACCTGCTTTTTGCCTTTTCTATAATTATAAAAATTTAGAAAATTTATTAGAAGACAAAAATTTATATAAAAAGTTAGAAGAAAATATAGGTGCTTAAGTGTTAAAAATTGGTTTGACTGGTTCAATAGGTATGGGGAAAACTGAAACAGGAAAAATTTTTTCTGAGCTTGGTCTCCCTTTATACGATGCTGACGCAACGGTTCACAAATTATATGGCCCAGGGCAAAAAGGTTCAGAAAAAATTAAAGAAAAATTTCCAAACTCAATTAACCCAGATGGCTCTGTTAATAGGGAAAGTTTAAGTGCAGAGGTTTTAGGGGACCCAGAAAAGATAAAAAGTCTCGAAAGTATAATTCATCCACTTGTTGGTAAAGATAGAGAGGTATTTTTTGAAAAAAATGCCAAAGCCAAAGCAATTATCCTTGATATACCTTTATTATTTGAAACAGGTGGTGAAGAATTTGTCGATATTGTCATCGTAGTTGATGCTCCTAGAGAAATACAAGAAGAAAGAGTTTTATCTAGACCAAACATGACAAGAGAGAAATTTGAAAATATAATGGCTCAACAAATACCAAATCATGTAAAAAAGAAGAAAGCTGACTTTATTGTGGACACTTCAATTAGCATTGAAGATGCTAGAAATCAGGTGGCAAATATTGTAAAAAAAATAATAGAATGAGAGAAATTGCATTAGATACCGAGACAACTGGCCTGAGCCCAAAAAATGGGGATAGGGTTGTAGAAATAGGCTGTGTTGAATTAATAAATCATATGCCTTCAGGACGAACCTATCAAACATATCTTAACCCGCAAAAGATGATGGATCCAAGCGCAGAGGAAGTACATGGTCTATCAAATGATTTTTTAAAAGATCAACCGCTATTCAAAGAAATAGTTTCAGACTTTCTAGAATTTATATCTGATAGCCCTCTAATAATACATAATGCTGAGTTTGACATAGGTTTTTTAAATTCGGAGCTAAAGAGACTTGATTTGAATGAAATCAATTTGAGCCAAGCAATTGATACACTTAAAATTGCAAGAGATAAATATCCAGGTGCTCAAAATAGCTTAGATGCATTGTGCCGTAGGTTCGATATTAATAATTATGATCGAGAGCTTCATGGGGCATTACTTGATTCTAAGATTTTGGCTGATGTTTATCTTGAGCTTTTGGGTGGTAAAGAACCGAGCCTAAACCTAAACTCCAATAATGCCGCAGAACAATTTGAAAACAATAAAACTAATTCACCTAAAATAAAGAAAGTAGAAATTTATTCATACGGCGTAAACGAAAAAGAAAAAGAAGATCATACGAATTTTATAAATTCCATGTCTGTAAAAGCATTATGGGATGATTTTGAGGCTTGATCAATAACCTCTTTCCCTCATTTTATCTATTAAAAAGCCAATCAGCAATTTCAAAATATATTTGCGAGTAAAAGGTATTAAAAAGATCAAAGCAACTACATCTGTTATTGCGCCGGGAACAATAAAGAAAAATCCACTAATCAACAACCCAACACCCTGTAACAATTCAGGTATAGCTTTTTGTCCAGACATTATTTTTTTTTGCAGATTGAAAATTAATTCAAAACCTTGCATCCTTATATGAAATATTCCTAATATTGCTGTACCGAAAACTAAAAGCAGTGTACCCCAAAAACCAAATATTGAGCCAAGTTCAATTAGTATCCAAATTTCTAATATTGGAAGACCGATCAAAAAGAAAGATAAAATATAAACCATTTAAATTTTTCCATTTTATTATTAAACATTATAGTATAATGCTTTCGCAATTAGGAGTAATTTATGGGAAATCCATTTGATCCATTCAATTTGATCTTGTTTTTAATAGCTGTTGTAGGATTTATAAGATTAAGGATGATACTTGGCCGAAGAACAGGCAATGAAGACCCTCTTCGACAAAATAAGTATGCGTCTCGTGTAAGTGCCGACATTGAGTCTTTAACAAAGCCTAAAGAAAAAAAATCGTTAAAAACTAAAGAAGATATTTTATTATTCCTGAGCAGTGAAATACCTGGTTTCAATACAGAAAGCTTCTTAGATGGTGCAAGCAATGCCTATGAAATGATATTAAAGAACTATGCTGATGGAAACTTAAAAACTATTAAAAATATTATTAGTAAAGATGTCTATGATGGTTTTAATGAGGCAATAAATGAAAGAAAAAATAAAAATAAACGACTTGTAAATGAATTAATTGCATTTGATAAATCTGATATTATTAATGCCAAAATTGAACGGAAGAATGCACTACTAACCGTTGAATTTTATTCAAGAATTATCACTTATGTTTTAGATGAAAATGATCAAATTATTGAAGGCAATAAAAACAACCCAATATCAGTTATTGATCAGTGGACCTTTAAAAAGGTACTAAAAGATAAAAGCCCATCATGGCAGTTAATTTCAACTCAATCAGAGAGTTAAAATGAAAAAATTATCCGATGATTATATTCTCAAATGGCTAAAATCAGATGAGAAACCAAACTTTATTGATAAAGAAAAATTTATGGAACAAAAAGTTTTTCCCAAACCAAATCAGATAACAAGAGATACACTAAGAAAGATTTTAAAAGGTAAAATTAAAATAGATGCAGAAATTGATTTACACGGGCTGGACAGATTTGAGGCAAGAGATATAGTCGAAAGCTTCATCCATAAAAGTTTTATTAATGAATATAGATATATAAACATTATTACAGGTAAGGGCTCAGGCATAATTAGGCAAGTGGTTAAAGATTATCTGGATGATAAAAAATCCTACAAATTTATTATTGCTTTTTCAAATGCTCATAGAAAACAAGGTGGAGAAGGAGCATTTGTTTTGCATTTGCGTAAAAAAGAAACTATAGGATAAATTGGAAGAAATAAAATGAGTAAAAGAACAGCTAAAATTCAAAGGGATACAAAAGAGACTCAAATTTCGTGCGAGGTAAATATTGATGGTATTGGAGAATCCGTGATTGAAACAGGCATAGGTTTTTTAGACCACATGCTTGATAGTTTTTCTCGACACTCTCTTATAGACTTGAAACTTAATGCTAAGGGCGATTTACATGTCGACCAACATCATACAGTCGAAGACACTGGAATTGTTATTGGGTTAGCAATTGCTGATGCCCTGGGAGATTTTTCCGGTATAAAAAGATTTGGTAATATTCATATGCCAATGGATGAAACTTTAACTAGGGTTTCTATTGATGTTTCAAAAAGACCACATTTAGAATGGTCAGTTAAATTTTCTAAACCATTATTGGGAGAAATGGATACAGAGCTTTTTCATGAATGGTTTGCAGCTTTTGCACAAAATCTTGGTGCAACAGTTCATGTTGAGAATATTTATGGCGAAAATAACCATCATATAGCAGAGTCGTGTTTTAAAGGTCTTGCACGCTGTATTAGAGAAGCACTATCTATTGACCCAAGAGAAGGAGATAGGGTTCCTTCAAGCAAAGGAAGTCTCGGAAATTAAATATGCGCAATATTAATATTGCAATAATTAATTATGAATGTGGAAATATTCATTCTGCAAGAAAAGCGTTTGAGTTAGCATTAACCGAATTGGATATATCTGGTAGCGTTACTGTTACTAATGAACCCGAAATAATCTTTAAAGCTGATAAGCTTGTCCTTCCAGGCGTAGGAGCGTTTTCTGAATGTTTTAACAAACTAAAATCTGTAAAAGGTTTGAGCGAGTCTATAACGGAAAGAGTACATGGCCATGGAGTGCCAATATTAGGTATTTGTATAGGCCTTCAGTTATTGGCAGATAAAGGTTTTGAGAATATTGAGTCCAAAGGTCTTGGTTGGATTTCGGGCCAGGTAGAAAACTTGTGCCCTGATGATAAGAATTTAAAAATACCTCATATGGGCTGGAACGAAGTCAACTTTAAGAGAGACGATGGAAGATTTTCTGATCTTAACGGAGAGGATTTTTATTTTGTTCATTCGTATTACTTTAATGCAAAAGATACTGATAATATTTTAGCTACAACAAATTATAATAAACCTTTTCCATCTGCGCTTATTAAAAATAATATCATTGGCACTCAATTCCACCCTGAAAAGAGCCAACGATCAGGGGTAGAATTCATAAAAAGATTTCTGATGTGGAAGCCATGATTTTATATCCAGCTATAGATCTAATAAATAAGGAATGTGTGCGTTTAAAAAAGGGCGATTATTCAAAAAAAACAGTTTTCAATAAAGATCCATTAAAACAAGCTCAGATCTTTGAATCTGAGGGATGTACATGGGTTCACATTGTTGATTTAGATGCAGCCAAAGGTGATGAATCCAAAAATGGCTCAATATTGTTAGAAATTAAGAAAAAAACAAACTTGAAAATTCAATTTGGAGGGGGAATCAGAACTTCTGAAAGACTCAAATCTCTTTTTGATTTAGGCGTTGATAGAGCGATTATTGGAACAGCCGCCTTCAAGGACTTAAACTTTCTAGCATCTATGGCTAGTGATTACCCTCGCAGAATTTGGCTGGGCACTGATGTGTTGGATGGCAAAATTAAAATAAATGGTTGGATTGAAGACTCAGATAAAGATTTAGATAACGCCTTAGATTTTGCATCGAAACAAAATATAGGAGGTATAATTTTAACAGATATAAATAAAGATGGAATGATGCAAGGGCCAAATATTGAAATGACAGCAGATATAGCTAGTAAGTATAAGATTCCTGTCATTCTTTCCGGTGGCGTTTCTAAAATTGATGACATTGCTATGATAAATGAATTTGAAGACAAAGGTATTTCAGGGCTTATATGTGGACGAGCAATATATGACAACAAGATTGATATTGCTGAAGCCATAAAGATTTTAGGTAATCAAGATGCTCAAAACTAGAATTATACCTTGTCTGGATGTTAAAAATGGGAGAGTCGTAAAGGGTGTAAATTTTGTAAACTTAGTTGACGCTGGAGATCCTGTAGAGGCGGCCCAAGCTTATGATGAAGCAGGAGCGGATGAACTATGTTTTCTTGATATAACTGCTAGTCATGAAAACAGATCTATTTTATTAGATGTTGTAAGAAGAACTGCAGAAAAATGCTTTATGCCTCTTACAGTTGGTGGTGGAGTCCGCACTAATGAAGATATAAAGATGCTTCTAGATTCCGGTGCAGATAAAGTATCAATTAATACATCAGCAATTACAAATCCGAATTTTATAAAAGAAGCAAGCAAAGCTTTTGGCAGTCAGTGTATAGTTGTTGCTATTGACGCTAAGAGCGATAATGATGGTTGGCAAATATATACCCATGGAGGAAGAGAGCCTGCTGGGTTAGATCCTATAAATTTTGCTAAAGAGGCTGAATTACTTGGCGCAGGAGAGATTTTATTAACTTCTATGGACAGAGACGGTACAAAAAAAGGATATGATACTGAGCTATTAAATAAGATAACAAAAAAACTTGAAATACCCGTTATTGCTTCAGGTGGAGTTGGAAATATTGATCATATTATTGATGGTATAACAGAAGGAGGCGCTAGCGCTGTTTTAGCGGCTTCCATTTTTCATTTTGGAGAAATTACTATAAAAGAAGTAAAAGATAAATTATCAGAAAAAGGACTTAGCGTAAGAAAATAATTATGGAAGACCATACAAAAATAATAAATGAACTTTGGGAAATTATTAATAAGAAAGAAAACTCTGGGGATGATAATTCTTATACCTATAGGACATTAGAGAAGGGAATAAAAAAGGCTTCGCAAAAGGTTGGCGAAGAAGCATCTGAATTAATTATAGCCTCACTAGCTGAAACAAAAAAAGAAATCATCAATGAGAGCGCAGACCTAATATACCATTGGCTACTTCTATTAAAACTTTCAGATGTTGATCCAAATGAAGTTTTCCAAGAACTCAAGAATCGAAGAAAATAGTTGTATGGATGTAAAAAAAACAGCTCATTCTTTAAGTGGTTTATATAATAAATTCTCACCAAAAAAATGGAATAAATCTAATAGTGATGAAGATATTGATATTAATCAAGAAAAAGTAAACTCATTGCTTGGCTTGGATACAGAGCTAGATGCTAAGGAAATAAAAGAGCTTTATTTACCAATAATCGAACTAATTATGCTTAGTATTTATAATAGATATTCCTTAAATAATAATATTAATGAATTTCTTAATACAGAAACAAATACACCTTATATTATCGGAGTTGCAGGCTCAGTCGCTGTCGGTAAATCAACTTTTTCAAAAATATTACAACTTTTATTCTCTGAAATATATAAATCCAAAAACATTGAATTAGTTACGACCGATGGTTTTCTTTATCCTAATTCAGTTCTTGAGGAGAAAGGGCTAATGGAAAGAAAAGGATTTCCAGAAAGCTATAACACAAAACTGTTATATGATTTTTTATTCAATATTAAATCTGGCATTAAAAGTGTTGAGGTCCCTAAATATTCTCATTTAGTTTATGACATCCTTGAGGACGAAAATATAACCATAAATTCTCCATCTATTTTAATTCTTGAAGGCATAAATGTTTTGCAACCGCCCATACCTAAAGAAAATTATTTTGAACCTGTTATTTCTGATTTCTTTGATTTTTCAATCTATTTAGATGCGGACGAGCCGGTAATTAGAAAATGGTATGTTGAGAGGTTTTTAAATTTGAGACAAAAAGCCATTTCAGATAAAAATTCTTTCTTTAATAGATTTGCTGATATAGATGATCAAGATGCTATTAATTTGGCCACACAAATTTGGGAAACAATTAATCTAAAAAATTTAGATGAATATATTTTGCCGACAAGAAACAGGGCATCTATGATTGTAAAGAAGGATGAAGATCATAAGATAGACGAATTATGGTTAAGAAAGATATAATTGTGATTATAGTGATAGGATGAGTGAAAAAATTAATATAACAATTGTTGGCGCCGCTGGTAAAATGGGTTGTGAACTAATAAGACAAATATCAAACTCCTCTAAGTATAATTTAGTTGCGGCAATTGAGGGAAAAGACTCAAAATTTATTGGAGAAGATGCATATAAGAATGCAGGGTGTTCTATTACAGGAGTAGAAATAAATGATGATTTAATAAGTGCAGTTACAAAATCAGATGCTTTAATTGATTTTAGTTCTATTGACTCTACTTTATATGCTTCTGAACTCAGTGCTCAAGCAAGAATAGTACATGTAATTGGCACTACTGGTTTTGATAATAAACAGGATGAGGTGATTCAAGCTGCAGCAAGACATGCAACCATTATTAAGTCAGGCAATATGAGCCTAGGGCTCAATATTTTACTTGGAATTGTTCAGAATGCTTCAAAATTATTAGACGACAATTGGGGTATCGAAATTTCAGAGGTTCATCATAAGGAAAAGAAAGACCATCCATCAGGAACAGCTCTAGCGCTCGGATCTTTTGTAGCAGATGGAATGAATATTGATTTAGAAAATAAAAAAGTTATTGATGATCCAATAGTTATAGAAGATGAAATAAATCTTACTCAAGTGAAAGAGGGTTTAATACGCAAAAAAGGTGATATAGGATTTTCCTCATATAGAAAAGAAGGTGTAGTTGGTGACCATTCAGTAACTTTTGAAGGAACTAATGAGAGAATATCTTTAGCACATATAGCAGAGAGTAGAGATATATTTGCTAACGGTGCTTTAAAAGCAGCAAGTTGGGGACAAGATAAGGAGCCCGGTTTATATACTATGCAAGATGTTTTAGGTTTTTAGAAAGGCGCTTAATGTCATATCTATCTCTTGTAAGACACGGCCAAAGTGAATGGAATGAAAAAAATCTATTTACAGGTTGGGAAAATCCAGGGTTAACAGATAAAGGACTTGCTGAAGCCAAGGAAGCAGGAATCAATCTAAATAATCTTGGGATAACTTATGACCATTATTACACTTCTATTCTTGATAGAGCCATTATCACTGCTGAAATTATTATCAAAGGTCTTAATATTAGAGAGTATAGCTTGGTTAAATGCCAAGAACTGAATGAAAGAGACTATGGAGATTTAACTGGCCTTAATAAGGATGATGCGAGAAAGAAATGGGGAGAAGAGCAGGTACATATTTGGAGGAGATCATTTGATATACCCCCGCCAAATGGTGAAAGCTTGAAGGATACCGCAGAAAGAGTGATCCCTTTTTTCTTATCTGAGATTTTTACTAAGCTAAAGGTTGAAGAAAATGTATTTATTAGCGCTCATGGTAATTCACTTCGTTCCTTAATAATGCATATTGAGAATTTATCCTCAGAAGAAATTCTTGAGAGAGAAATAGCAACCGGTAAGCCACTTGTATATGAATTTGATTCATCAAAAAAATCCTATTCTCTAAAATATGAATAAGTCTGAAAGAATAAATATTATTTCAAGAATTCTTGACGAACAATACAAGGAAACACCTGTACCCTTAGATCACAGCGATCCCTTTACGCTTTTGATAGCTGTTTTATTATCGGCTCAATGTACTGATGAGAGAGTCAATAAAGTCACACCTCTTCTTTTTGAAAAAGCTAGTGATCCTGAAGAAATGAGAAAATTATCAGAAAAAAAAATATATGGAATTATACGCCCATGTGGATTAGGCCCTCAAAAGTCAAAAGCAATTAAGAATTTATCAAATATTTTAGTTAGAGATTACGAAGGAAGAGTCCCAAGTGACTTGATAGATTTAGAAAAATTACCGGGAGTTGGTCATAAAACTGCTTCAGTTGTTGTTAGTCAGGCATTTAATAGGCCTGCATTTCCAGTAGACACTCATATTCATAGACTTGCTCAACGCTGGGGCCTCACCAATGGCAAAAATGTAAAACAGACTGAAAAAGATTTAAAAAGACTATTTCCTGAAGAAGATTGGAAAAAGTTACATTTGCAAATTATTTTTTGGGGTAGAGAATATTGTCAAGCAAGAGAATGCTGGGGTTTAGAATGTCGAATATGTAGCACATGTTATCCTAATAGAAAAAGAAGGTTCAAACACAAGAAACCCTAAATTAGTTTTTAAAGATCTTTTTTAATCTAGAAATATAATCATTTGATTCTGGACTATTATTTTTAGATGCTTCTTTCTCAAATTCTTTCAATAGGGCTATTTGTTTTTTGTTAAGATTTTTTGGTATTTCAACATGAATTTCTACGAACAAATCTCCATATCGTTTTGATTGTAAAACAGGCATACCTTTACCTTTTAGCCTAAACTGTCTTTCATTTTGACATCCTTCAGGTATAGATATTCTAAGTTTTTTGCCATCAGGAGAAGGAACATCAATGTCTCCACCTAAAGCAGCTAAAACAAAATCTACAGGTATTTCGCATAAAAGATCAGCATCTTGTCTTTTAAAAAACTCATTTGGTAAAACTGAAATAAAAACATATAAATCTCCAGATGGACCACCATTTTCACCCGCTTCACCTTCACCGCCTAATCTAATTCTGGTTCCATCATCAACACCTTGAGGGATATTAACTGATAACTTTCTGTTCTTTCTTACCCTCCCAGTTCCTCTACATGGATTACAAGGGTTTTTAATAATTGATCCCCTTCCCGAACAAGAAGCGCAAGTTCTTTCTAATGTAAAGAAACCTTGCTGAGTCCTTACTTTTCCTGATCCTCCACATTGACCACAAGTAGCTCTCTCAGATCCTCCAGCTGCCCCACTACCATTGCAATCATCACATGATATATTTGAGTTTATATTTAAATCTCTTGTTGTACCAAAATAAGCATCTTTGAGATCAATCTCCATCTCTGCTCTTAAATCTGATCCACGAGTTTGCCTTTGTGCTTGCGATGAGCTTTGACCTCTACGGCCAGTAAATTCTCCAAATATATCTTCAAAAATGTCTGACATTGAGCCTGAAAAATTGGCGTTAAAACCTCCAAAGCCTCCCCCTCCCATGCCACCTTGCGATGCGGCATGACCAAATTGATCGTATGAAGATCTAGTTTGGGGGTCTTTCAGAGTTTCATAAGCCTCGTTAATCTCTTTAAAACGAGTTTCAGCTTCTTGATTTCCAGGATTCCTATCTGGGTGATTTTCTTTTGCAAGATTTCTAAATGCTTTTTTTATATCTTGATCAGACGCATTTTTTTGTACGCCAAGAACATCATAATAATCTCTTTTTGCCATCTTAAACTACTTTAGTTTGATGCTTCTTCTTTATCTTCTTTTACTTCTTCAAAATCTGCATCTACAACGTCGTCTCCAGATAAATCATCGGCTGATTCCCCGTCCTCGCTCTGTTTAGAATTATCTTGTTCTTGTTGATATAGTTTCTCACCTATTTTCATTGCTTCTTGTGATAGGGCAGCACTTTTTTCTTGTATAGAGGCTAAATCATCTCCATCAACAACATCTTTAAGTGATTTAATGGCGTCTTCAACAGCGCTCTTTTCTTCTTCAGTTAATTTTTCTTCGGCATCTTTTACAGCTTTTTCTGAGGAGTGTATCAAAGCTTCACCTTGATTTTTTGCTTCAACTAATTCTCTTTTTTGTTTGTCTTCTTCTGCATTAGATTCAGCTTCTTTTATCATATCCTCAATTTCATCATCACTTAGACCGCCAGATGCTTCAATTGTGATTTTTTGTTCTTTACCTGTAGCTTTATCCGTTGCACTTACGGCAACGATACCATTAGCATCAATGTCAAAGGCAACATCAATTTGTGGAATACCTCTGGGCGCAGGTGCAATTCCTTCGAGATTAAATGACCCTAAAAGCTTATTATCAGAAGCCATTTCCCTTTCGCCCTGGAAAACCCTTATTGTTACTGCAGATTGGTTATCTTCAGCTGTAGAAAAAACCTGAGATTTTTTTGTTGGAATTGTTGTGTTTTTTTCAATTAATCGTGTAAACACTCCACCAAGAGTTTCTATTCCTAAAGATAAAGGTGTAACATCAAGCAATAATACATCTTTAACATCACCTTGAAGAACACCAGCCTGAATAGCTGCACCCATTGCAACAACTTCATCAGGATTAACAGACATGTTTGGTTCTTTTTCGAAAAACTTTTGAACCGTCTCTCTGATCTTTGGCATCCTTGTCTGACCGCCAACTAAAACAACTTCATCAATTTCAGAAGCATTAATACCTGCATCCTTAAGAGCTTCTTTACATGGTGCGATTGTTCTTTGAACTAAATCTTCTACCAAACTTTCCAATTTAGATCTTGTAAGTTTTAATGTTAAATGTTTTGGCCCACTTTGGTCTGCAGTTATAAATGGTAAATTTACCTCAGTTTGTGAGGCAGAAGAGAGTTCAATTTTTGCTTTTTCAGCTGCCTCTTTTAATCTTTGTAAGGCGAGCTTATCCTCTCTGAGATCAACACCATTATCCTTTTTGAATTCATCTGCTAGGAAATTAACAAGGGTAAGATCGAAATCTTCACCACCTAGGAAAGTATCTCCATTGGTTGATTTAACTTCAAAAACACCATCACCAATCTCAAGTATAGAAATGTCAAATGTACCTCCGCCTAAATCATATACCGCAATCATCTTGCCTTCTTTTTTTTCTAGGCCATAAGACAGAGCAGCAGCAGTAGGCTCATTAATAATTCTTAAGACTTCTAGACCAGCAATTTTACCTGCATCTTTTGTTGCTTGTCTTTGTGCATCATTAAAATAAGCAGGAACCGTAATAACTGCTTGTTCAACTTTTTCACCTAAATAATCTTCGGCGGTTTCTTTCATCTTTTGGAGGATAAATGCTGAAATTTGTGATGGTGAGTAGCTTTCACCCGAAGCTTCAACATAAGCATCACCATTTTTACCTTTAACTATTGAATATGGCACCATATCAATATCTTTTTTAGTTGCAGGATCATTGAATGGCCTTCCAATAAGTCTTTTGATAGCAAAAAGAGTATTTTCTGGATTGGTTACAGCCTGTCTTTTAGCTGGCTGACCAATAAGTCTTGAATTTTCTTCATCAAATGAAACCATTGAAGGTGTTGTTCTTGCACCTTCTGAATTCTCTAATACTTTAGGTTGTGTTCCATCCATAATTGATACACAACTATTGGTGGTTCCTAAATCTATTCCTATTACTCTTCCCATAATATTGCCTCCATAAGCACAAGAAATAATTTTCGTATTTTTCTATATGGTAACTAAAATAATTAATACAAGGATCTAATTTGTTTTTTCTTCATCTTTTTTTGAGGAAACTCCAACTTTTGCTGCCCTTAATAGTCTGTTTTCAAGAACATAACCATGCTCAATAACTTGAATAATTATACCTGGTTCATGATCCTCAGACGGTATTTCAAACATTGCTTCATGAAAATTTGGGTCAAATTTCTCCCCTTCAGGGTTAATGGTTTTAACTCCTGTTTTTTCTAATAATGAATTAAAATCTCTCAAAATTGCGTTAGTTCCATCCACGAAGGATTTGGTATCTGTTCCCTCGCCCTCAACAAAAGAAGTCATAGCTCTTTGTAAGTTATCAATTATTGGGAGCATTTCTTTTATAAATATCGATGCGCCTATTTTATATGCTTCAGATCTTTCTTTATCTGATCTCTTCCGCATGTTATCCATTTCAGCAACTGTTCTTAAAAGCTTATCTTCTAGCTCTTTAATCTTTTCTTCTGGACTAATTTCTAATTTTTCTTCTTCAGATATAATGTTTTCAGAATTTTCTTCATTGTTCCCTTCACCATTAATATCATTTTTATCTTCATTAATTTGGATCGACATTTTTAGTCTCCTGTTCTTCTATTGTCGGTTCAGTCTATTTTAGTTATTCCTTATTAACATTCATGTGATCAAAAGGACAATGACGACAGCTACTGCCACAACAATCTCCTCGTGCGAGATGATAGCGCTCAGTAAAAACCATCAGGCCATCTTCGGTATAATAATGAACATCCTCAACCAACTTCTTGATTGGCCAAGTGTCGTTATTTTCCATATTAATCCCCAAATAATTCATACAACTATAAATATTTTCATTATAGTTATTAATATAGTTATGTATTATACAAAGTTTAAATTTCAACCCTTAACTTTAATAAAGATAAAAAATGAGACCATCTGAAAGAAAAAATAACGAAATGCGAACTATCTCTTTTGAAACAGGAGTATCAAAACATGCTGAAGGATCTTGTTTAGTTAAATTTGGTGATACACATGTTTTGTGTACTGCCTCGGTTGAAAATAGGGTTCCACCATGGTTAAGAAATTCAGGATCTGGTTGGGTAACTGCTGAATATGGTATGCTCCCAAGATCAACCGGCGATAGAATGCGAAGAGAGGCATCTGTGGGTAAACAATCTGGAAGAACTCAAGAGATTCAAAGGCTAATAGGAAGGTCTTTAAGATCAGTTATTGACCTAGATCAACTTGGGGAAAACCAAATAAGCATTGACTGTGATGTTATTCAAGCTGATGGAGGAACAAGAACGGCTTCAATTTCTGGAGCATTTATAGCCTTAAAACATTCAGTAAATTTCTTAATGGAATCAAACGAAATTAAAAAAGACCCAATAAGAGAATACCTTGGTGCGGTTTCATGTGGTATTTACAGAGGTAAACCAATCCTAGATTTAGATTATAAAGAAGACTCTGAAGCTGAAGCAGATGCAAACTTTGTTATTACAGAAAAAAATAAAATAATTGAAATTCAAGCTACTGCAGAACAATACCCATTTTCTGAGAAAAAGTTTTCCGAATTAATGGACTTAGCAAAAAACGGGATAGAAGAGATTATAAAAAAACAAAAAAGTGTCTTAGAGAATTAGCAATAATGGTATCAAAAATTTTAGATGGCGAAATTGTAATAGCCAGCCATAACAAAGGCAAGATAACCGAATTTTCAGATTTATTTAAGGAGTATAATTTAAATTTATCTTCTTCTTCAGATTATAATATTGAAGAACCGGAAGAAAATGGATCTTCTTTTGCTGAAAATGCACTAATTAAAGCCAAAGCAACCATGCTTGGCTCTAAGAAAATTGCAATATCTGATGATTCTGGTTTATGTGTGGATTGCCTTAATGGTGAACCAGGAATTTATTCTGCAAGATGGGCTGGTCGAAATAAAGATTTCTCGGTCGCAATGGAAAAGATTAATAAAAAATTACTTGAAATGGATTCTGAAAACACAAATGCATATTTTTTTTGTTCATTAGCAGTTGTATGGCCTAATGGAAAATATAAAGTCTATGAAGGTGCTGTGCATGGAAGTTTGAGTTTTCCTCCTAAAGGGAATCTTGGTTTTGGTTATGATCCGATTTTTATACCAACAGGATTTGATATTAGTTTTGGTGAAATGGAACCCTCAAAGAAACATTCTATTTCTCATAGAGCAATAGCATTTGATAAGCTTAAAAAAGAGCTTCTAGATGGATGATGAAAATAAAGAACTTAAACCAGGCCTTTATATTGTTTCTTTGCCTATAGGGAACTCAAAAGACATAACTTTACGTGCGATTGAATACTTACAAAGTGTTGATGAAATCTATTGTGAGGATACAAGAGTTACAAACAAAATTTTAGCAATACATAAAATAAAAAAAAGCTTAAACAACTATCACGACCATAATGGTGAAAAAGTTAGACCACAAATTATAAATAAAATTAAAGAGGGGAAATCTATTGCTCTTGTATCCGATGCAGGAACACCTTTAATTTCTGATCCTGGGTATAAATTAGTTTCTGAGTTGAAGGCAAAGGACCTTTATGTCACTGCTGCCCCTGGTGTTTCCTCTCCAGTCACTGCATTAACACTCTCTGGTTTGCCAACCAATAATTTTTATTTTTTGGGTTTTCTTCCTACCAAAGATCAATCAAGAAAAAATTTAATTGAAAGTATAAAAAATTTGAAAACAACAATTATCATTTTTGAATCTGCAAATAAAATTAACAAAACCCTTCAAGATCTTATTGAAATCTTGGGAAGTAGAGACATAGCTATTTGTAGGGAAATGACTAAAAAATTTGAGGAAATAATAACAGGAAGGATATGTGATGTAGCTAAAAAAATAGCACCAAAGAAACTGAAAGGTGAAATTGTTATTGTGCTCTATGGAGATAATGAAAAGGATCAAGATATTAATTTAGACAAAATCATCAACTCATTTGAAGGAGAATATCGCCCTTCAGAGTTGGCTAAAATAATTTCTGATCAAACAGGTTTTTCAAAAAGCATAATTTATAATAAAATTATTAAGTTAAAAGAGGATAATTAATATGAAAATAGCTGTTCAAATGGATCATGTTAGCAAGCTTAGTATTAAGGGTGATACAACCCTAGCTCTTTGCCTTGAAGCCCAAAAAAGAAAATTTAAATTATATCAGTATTTGCCAGACAACCTCACTTTTATTGATGGGCGGTTAAAAGTTGTTGTTGAGGAACTTAAAATTTTTGATGATTGTGAAGACTTTTTTGAACTAGGGAAACCTTTTACCGATGATTTGAATAGTTTTGACACAGTTTTAATGAGACAAGAACCGCCTTTTGATATGCATTATATAACTTATACACATTTACTAGATCATTTAGATAAAAAAGTTCGTGTAATTAATAATCCTGTAAGCGTTAGAAACGCACCAGAAAAATTATTAGTAACTCATTTTGCTGACCTAATGCCTAAAACAATAATTTCTAAGAATTTTGATGAAATAAAAGAATTTGTCAGCAAGCTAAATAAAGTCGTTCTAAAACCTCTTTATGGTAAAGGTGGCGAAGGCATAATACTTCTAGAGTCCAATGATAAAATATTCGACAAGAAATTAGAGAATTTTTTACTGGGTGAGCATGAGCCCATAATGGCTCAAGAATATCTGCCAATTGTTAAAAAGGGTGATAAACGAATTATATTGATTAATGGAGAGCCTGTTGGTTGTTTAAATAGAATTCCAGCCGAAGGTGAATTTAGGTCAAATCTTGGAGTTGGTGGCTTGCCTGAGCTTTCCGAATTATCATCAAGGGACATTGAGATTTGTCAAAGAATTAGTAAAACATTAATAGATTATGACCTTTATTTTGTAGGTATTGATGTTATTGGAGATTTTTTGACAGAAATAAATGTTACATGCCCAACAGGTGTTAGGCAAATTAAAGAACTGGGCGGCCCAGATATTGCAAAATTATTTTGGGATAATATTGATTCCTAATTACCCAAATCACATGCAGCAATAGTTGCTAAGTTTACAAGTTCCGAAACAGTACATCCTGTTGGAGCAATTTGAACAGGTTTTGATAATCCTACCAAAAGTGGGCCTACTAATGTTGCTCCCCCTAATTCTTGTAAAAGTTTTGTTGATATGGAAGCAGAATGAATCGCAGGCATAATTAAAACATTAGCTGGTTCAGTCAATCTACAAAAAGGGTAAAGTTTCATTGCTTCGGGATTTAAAGCAACATCTGCTGCCATTTCTCCATCGTAATCAAAATCTACATTTCTTTTATCAAGTATATCTACAGCTTCTCTCATAAATGTTGAGCGCTCACCTTCAGGATATCCAAAAGATGAATAAGCTAAAAGAGCAGCATGAGGATCAAGACCAAGTTTTCTAGCTAAATCTGCTCCAGCTTGTGTGATATCAGCAATTTCTTCAGCACTAGGCATATCATGAACATTAGTATCACCAACTAATACTGTTTTATTTTCAGATATAATTACAGAAATACCAACCATTCTCTTATTTTCAGCTGGGTCAATTACTTTCCTTATATCTTCAAGAGCAAGAGAGTAATTTCTTGTTACTCCAGTAACCATAGCATCTGCATCACCCATAGAAACCATACATGCAGAAAATATATTTCTGTCATTGTTTACCATTCTTAAACAATCTCTTGCCAAAACACCTCTTCTTTGAAGTCTTGAGTATAAATAATTAGTATATTCATCTGACTTATCTGAAATTTCAGCATTTACTATCTCAATTCCTGAGTGCAACTGTTGCCCAATTTCTAATAATGACTTTTCTATATTTTCTTTTCTACCAACCAAAACAGGTATACCTAATCCAAGCTCTCTGAAATTTAATGCTGCTCGAATAACTTTTTCTTCTTCGCCTTCAGCAAATACAACTTTTTTCATTAATCTTTTTGCCTTTTGATATATTGGTTGCATGACTGCAGCAGCAGGATCTAATCTTGCTGATAACCTATTTTTGTAAGCATCTTCATCAACTATTGGCATTCTTGCAACTCCAGATTCTAGTGCCGCTTTTGCAACTGCTGGCGGAATGTCTCTTATTAATCTAGGATCAAATGGAGCTGGAATAATATAATCAGGACCATATCTTGGTCTTATACCAGAATAGGCAGCAGCTACTTCATCGGGTACATCTTCTCTAGCAAGTTTAGCTAGAGCCTCAGCACATGCTATTTTCATTTCGTCATTGATAGTTTTTGCCCTAACATCCAAAGCTCCTCTAAAGATATATGGGAAACCTAAAACATTATTTACCTGATTAGGGTAATCTGATCTACCGGTTGCTATAATGCAATCAGGTCTAACTTCCTTAGCCAATTTAGGGTCTATTTCCGGATCTGGATTTGCCATAGCAAAAACTATGGGATCTTTATTCATGGTTTCCAGCATTTCTTTCGTTAAAGCATCTTTAACTGATAAACCAAGAAATATATCTGAACCTTTAATTGCATCAGCTAAAGATCTTGCATCTGTATCAACTGCGTGTGCCGCCTTCCATTGATTGATATTTTCATCCCTTCCAATATAGATAGGCCCTTTTGAGTCACACAAGATCGCATTCTCATGAGGCAATCCCATTGATTTAAGAAGCTCAAGACAAGCTATACCAGCAGCACCGGCTCCGTTAACCACCACTTTAACATTTTCTATTTTTTTATTTGTTAGGTCTAAAGCATTTATTATACCTGCAGTAGAAATTATAGCTGTTCCATGTTGGTCATCATGAAAGACTGGAATATCTAATTTCTCTCTAAGCTCACTTTCTATAATAAAACAATCTGGCGCACTAATATCTTCAAGATTGATGCCACCAAAAGTTCTGCCAATTTTTTCTACCGTCGAGGAAAATACTTCAGCATCTTCTGAGTCAATTTCTATGTCAATTGCATCAACGTCGGCAAATCTTTTGAATAGAACTGCTTTACCCTCCATAACGGGCTTTGCAGCAAGAGAGCCTAAATTTCCTAAACCTAAAATAGCTGAACCATTTGAAATGACAGCAACTAAATTTCCTTTTGAAGTATAGTCATATACCGTCTCTGGTTTCTCGCTTATAGCAATAACAGGTGCAGCAACTCCTGGAGAATATGCTAAAGACAAATCAGATTGTGTTTCCATAGGTTTTGTAGCAGAAATCGCAATTTTTCCTGGTTTACCCTCAGCATGAAACCTTAAGGCTTCTTTGTCATCATAGCTTTCGTTAGAGTTTTTATTTTTATCGTTCATATTAATTACATTTCTTAAATATTAAGATTGAATTAACTATCGGAAAATAATAATTTAGTCAAGTATTTTATAATAATATAATAAAAAAATATATTTTTATAAATTTTAATTACTAAAATGCAGTAATTTATCTAAAATTTTACTTTTGGATAAAAAATCAATAAATGTAATGAAACGTTTTATTATAATTTTGATATGAATAAATTAACTAAAGAATTAGTAGATGATAGCTCATTTGAGTTTCTTTCAAATTATTTAGATGTTGATTTAAGACAAAATAAAGAGAGCTATAAAGAAATCATATCTACAACAAAGGATATAATTAATAATTCTTTGCAAAAAGCAAAAAAAAATCTTGAACAAGGAACTTATAAAGGCTCTGAATGTGCAAGAGAAATAGCTAATCTTTATGACCATGTTATTAAAAGTTACTATCAATATTTAAATGCTCATAATTATATTTCACAAAATAAAACTGATTTTGAAAAAATGGCAATAATAGCTACTGGAGGTTATGGTAGAGGGAAAATATCACCTGGATCAGACATTGATCTTTTATTTTTAATGCCTTTTAAAAAGACTGCTTGGGCAGAAAGCGTAACTGAGAACTTGCTATATTTTCTTTGGGACTTAGGTCTAAAGATTGGTCATGCATCAAGAAATATTAATGAGTGTTTAACTCTTTCAGCTAAGGACCAGACAATCACAACATCACTTTTAGATGCAAGATATATTTGCGGAGATCGAGAGGTAAAAAAAGTTTTTGATAAAAAATTCCGGAATACAATTTCTAAAAGATCAGCAAAAGAATTTATTGATGCAAAGCTTGAAGAGAGGGAATCCAGACATATTAAGGAAGGGCAATCTAGGTACCTTGTTGAGCCAAATATAAAAAATGGAAAAGGAGGTCTGAGAGATTTAGAAAGCTTATCTTGGATGACAAATTTTTGTTATCAAGCTTCTAGACCAGAGCAAATGTTTAAAAAAGGTGTTCTTACAGAGCGAGAGGCTGCGAGCTTTAAGAAATGTGAAGATTTTCTATGGTATATTAGATGTCAGCTGCATTTCATAGAGAAAAACCCAAATGACATAATAAATTTTAATGTTCAAATGGAGATGGCTGATAAGCTTAGTTATAATGATAGAAAAGGACTAAAACCAGTAGAAAGATTTATGAAGCATTATTTTCTTATTGCTAAAGAAGTCGGTGATTTAACAAGAGTAATATGTTCAGTTCTTGAGGAAAAACAAAAAAATAAAATTTCATTAATTTCAGCTATAAGAAATTTTTTTGAAGTTCCTGCTAAATATGTCTATTCCGAAGGTGGACTTGGTCTTTATAGCTCAAAAGGAAGACTTAATGTATCAAATGAAGATATCTTCAAGAAAGATCCAAGTAAGATAATATTATTTTTTAATCTTCTTGAAAAAAATAACTTATTTGCCCATCCAAATGCTGTAAGAATTATTAGAAAGTCAGCTAATTTTATTGACCATAGATTAAGAAATAATATTAAGACTAATGAGTTATTTACAAATATTTTAAGCAGCCCTAGGGCGGAAAAAACTTTAAGAGCTATGAATGAATGTGGTGTTTTAGGAAAATTTATTCCTGATTTTGGAAGAATTGTAGGTTTAATGCAGTTTAATATGTACCATCATTATACAGCTGATGAACATTTAATTAAAGCAGTTGGTGAATTAAATAAAATTTTTCATTCAAAGGATGAAGATTTTGATATTCTTAATTCATTAAGCCTTGATAATGATGAAAAAAGAATTCTGTCTCTAGCAATATTCTTCCATGATATTGCAAAGGGCAGAGAGAATGATCATTCAGAAGAAGGACAAAAAGTAGTAAGAAAAATGGCTAAGCGCTTAGGGCTCTCTGAGAAAGATGAAGAAATGATCTCTTGGTTAGTATTAGATCATCTAGCGATGAGTGATTTTGCACAACGAAGAGATATTTCTGACCCAGTGACTATTTCAGGTTTTGCTGAAAAAATTCAAACTACTAAAAGACTCAAGCTTCTTTTATTTTTGACTGTTGCAGATATCAGAGCTGTTGGTCCGGGTGTATGGAATGATTGGAAAGGTGAACTATTAAAGAATCTATACAAAGAAACATATCTTGCTTTAACAGGTAATTATTCTTCAAAGGATCGAGTATACAGAGCAAATGAAATCAAGGAAAAAATAAAATCTGAAATAAATAATATAAGTGAAAAAAATAAATTAAGGTGGTTTGATTTAGTTGACGAAAAATATTGGTCATCAGTCCCAGAAAAAATACAAATTCAGAATTTAATTGCTTGGGAAAAAGGTAATCAAGATAAAGAAAATGATATTATCGATTTTTATAATTCAGATGATTATTCTTCAACAATTATGACAGTTATAACTCAAGATAGAAAAAGACTTTTTGAAAGAATTACGTCTGGTTGTCTTGATATGAATATTAATATTGTTGATGCAAGAATATTTTCTAATAAGAGAAATGTTATTGATATTCTATGGATCCAGGATAATTTTGGAAAAAAAATAGTTGATAAGAATAGGTTATCAAGAATTAAAGAGAAAATATTACTTTTTATTAATGAAGACGAAATTCCATTAATTAATTATGAAGATAATATTGATAAAAGGTCTTCAGCATTTAACATCTTACCTGATGTATCAATTTATAATTCTCTTTCAAAAAAATATTCTGTTATTGAGGTTAGCGCAAAAGATAGACCTGGACTTCTCAATGATTTAACAAGAAAGATCTCTGACTTAAGTATTGATATACGGAGCGCACATATAGCAACATTTGGTGAAAGAGCTACAGATGTTTTTTATGTTTTAAATAAGAGTGGTGAAAAAATATCTTCTAGAAATAAAATAGAAAACATACAAAAAGAGCTTATTAAATCAATTAGCTTTAGTGAATATGTATAATAATAAAGCACCCAGAAGTATTATAACTGTCAGTTTATTTACAGGTTTAAGTCGATTACTGGGCCTAATTCGAGATATGTTATTTAGTAGAGTGATTGGAATAAGCTATGTTGCCGATGCTTTTTTTATAGCATTAAGAATACCAAATATTTTCAGGAGGATAACATCAGAGGGCGCATTTTCTGCATCGTTCATACCAATCTTTTCAAGAGATTTTTCTGAAAATAAAAACAAATCGATAAATTTTGCAGAAAGCGTCTTATTTTATATGATTACTACTATTACTTTATTGGTTTTGTTTGCTCAAATATTGATGCCATTATTGATTTATGTATTAGCTGGGGGTTTTAGTGAAAATCAAACAAAAATTGATATTGCAATAAGTTACTCTAGATTAACCCTACCTTATATTATTTTTATATCGCTTTCTTCGATAGGATCGGCAATTATTAATAATCAAGGTAAGTTTTTTGTAACATCTTTAGCCCCAATATTTTTAAATATCTTTTTAATTATAGCCTTATTGTTTCCCAATATGAACATGATAGATAGGGGTTATCTCTTGTCTTTTGCGGTATCAATATCGGGTTTTCTGCATTTCTTGTTAATTTTTTATGTTTTAAAGAAACAAAAATTCTCATTAAGGTTTACTAAGAAGAAAGATAATACATCTTTGAAAGATTTCTCAAAACTTGCTTGGCCACAGACAATTTCGGGTTTTGCAGTTCAGTTTAATATTTTGATTTCAGGTCTTATTTGTTCATTTAAAGAAGGAGGAATATCAATCTTGTATTATGCTGAGCGTCTTTACCAGTTGCCCCTTGCCTTGATAGGTATTTCTATAGGAACAGTCATCTTACCTCATCTCACTTCCTTAAATATTAATAACCAAAAAAAAAAGATGAAAAGCTTATTAAGTAATACTATTAAAATAGCCCTTGCGTTAATTATTCCTGCCGCTTTTGGTTTAATAATTTTATCAGAAACTATTGTAAGTGTTATTTATGAATATGGAGTTTTTGGTTCAGCAGAAGTTAAAATTGTCTCAAATGTGTTAATAGGTTTTTCACTGGGTCTCCCAGCCTATGTTTTGATAAGAATTTTTTCTTCGGCTTTTTATTCAATGTCAGATACAAAGAATCCTCTAAAATTTAGTCTTTATGCAATTTCTATAAATATAGTTCTCTCAGTTCCTTTGTTTATTGGTTTTGGCGTAATTGGAATTGCTTATGCAACATCTGTATCTGCATGGATTCATGTACTAATATTCTATAAAAAACTAAAAGAATTATCTTTAGTTTTTTTTGGTAAAGATACATTAGCAGATATCATCAAGGTATTATTTAGTTCTGCAATAATGTTTTTAATAATAAGCTTATTAATTAATATTATTAATTTAAGTTATCCGGCTATCTCATTGGTGATTTTAGTGATAATTGGCTTATTCTCTTATTTGATATGCCTATTTTTTATAGGGTTTTATAGGAAAGATGATATAAAGACCTTTATTAAGGATTTTTAATTATCAAATGACAAATGAAATTAAAGAAAGAGTATTTTCTGGGGTTCAGCCCTCAGGATCTCTACATATTGGTAATTATCTTGGTGCTATTAAAAATTTTGTAGAAGTACAAAATAAATTTGATTCAATCTTTTGCATTGTTGATCTTCACGCAATAACAGTTTGGCAGGATCCTGAAATTCTAGGTGAGAATATTATTGAAGTGGCTGCGGCTTATATAGCTTCTGGTATCGATCCAGATAAGGCAACAATTTTTGTTCAATCTCAAATTCCAGCTCATGCAGAATTAGCATGGATATTAAACTGTGTTTCTAGAATTGGTTGGCTTAATAGAATGACTCAATTTAAAGAGAAAGCTGGAAAAAATAGAGAGAAAGTTTCTGTCGGTTTATATGTTTATCCAAATTTAATGGCTTCAGATATTCTTTTGTACCATGCAAATTTAGTTCCTGTGGGAGATGATCAGAAACAACACTTAGAGATTACTAGAGATATCGCTCAAAAATTTAATAACGATTTTGGAAGGGTTAATGAAAATGAATTTTTTCCTTTACCTGAACCAATGATTTTGCCAGTAGCTTCAAGAGTTATGTCATTACGTGATGGTGAAAAGAAGATGTCGAAATCAGACAGTTCTGAAATGACAAGAATTGAATTTTCTGATGAGAATGATCTTATTGTTAAAAAAATTGCTAAAGCTAAAACTGATCCACTTCCTATGCCATCAGCCATTAAAGAGTTAAATGAAAGACCTGAGATAAATAACTTAATTAATATATATAGTGCTTTCTCAGGTGAAAAGATTGAAGAAGTTATTAATAAATTTGAAGGAAAAAAATTATCAGAGTTCAAGAGTGATCTTTGCGATGTTGTAATAAACGAGATGGAACCAATAAGATTTAGATTCAAAGAATTAAAAAATGATAAGACATATTTAAAAAAAATACTGCATGATGGAATGCTTAAAGCCAAAGAAAAATCTGATCCTATAATTAATGAAGTAAAATCTATTGTTGGCTTAGGGTGATTATTGGAGAAGAAATTGTCTGGTAATTTTTTAGTGGTTATAGACGGTACACCTGAATGTGAATCTGCTGTTCGATATGCCGCTAGAAGATCAGAGCTCGCTGAAAAAGAATTAGTTGTAATTGTTGCTATTGATAACCAAAAGGAAACTCATTGGCTTGGTGTAGAGAGAAAAATACTAGAAGAAGCAGAAGAAAATACTAAAATACTTATTGAGCAGCTTCAGGAAAATATATCTGGATTTTCAAAAGTAAATATATCTTATGAGATTTTACACGGTTCAAAAATTAATATTGTAAATAATATAATTAGGGATAAAACCGATATTGGTTACTTGGTAATCGCTTCGAATAACAAAGGTGATTCACCAGGAGAACTAGTTGAATTTATATCAAAGTCTGGATTTTCTATTCCAGTTGTTGTAATACCAGGTGATATAAGTAATGATAGTATTGATGAATTAGTTGGAATTAAATAGATAGGTAAAAAATGTTTATACAGACTGAAGAAACACCAAATCCGGAAACTTTAAAATTTATGCCCGGAGAATCGGTATTAGGAGAAATACCATCAGTTTATTATAAAGACCTTAATGCAGCCAAAGTTTCGCCTATTGCAACTGCTCTTTTTGGAATTGATGGAGTTTGTGGTGTATATCTAGCATCTGACTTTATTACAGTAACATTAAAAGATAAAAGCTGGGAAAATACTAAGACAGAAGTATTAAGCTGTATTTCTAATCATTATGTCTCTGGCTTACCTTTTATAAATGATGAAAATGTAAATCACACAGAAGAAATTAAAGAATTAAATGATGACACCTCAATTAAAATTAATCAAATAATAGAAGAAAAGGTTCGCCCCGCTGTAGCTAGGGATGGCGGTGATATTATTTTTAATAAATTTGAGGATGGTGTTGTATATATTAGTATGAGAGGATCTTGTGATGGATGTCCTGCTTCAACTATGACATTAAAAAACGGTGTAGAGAATTTATTAAAGCATTATGTGCCTGAAGTAGAAAGTGTAGTACCTCTTCAAAATGAGTAAAATTGAAGACATTTTTACACATGGTAGGTCCCATAATGATTGGACTTCTAAAGAAGTACCCGAAAATTTACTTCATGAATTATATGATATTATGAAATGGGGTCCAACAAGCGCCAACTGTTCTCCAGCTAGAATAGTATTTATTAAAACAAATGAAGCAAAAGAAAAACTAATTAAACATGTCATTGAGTCAAATGTTGAAAAAACTATCTCTGCGCCGATTACTGCAATAATTGCTTATGATAAAAAATTCTACAATCATATACCAAAACTTTTCCCTCACAATCCTGAAGCCAAAGATTGGTTTTCATGGTCGGAGGAATTTGCTGAAATGACAGCTTTCAGGAATAGCTCATTACAAGGTGCTTATTTTATAATTGCAGCCCGTTCTTTAGGCTTAGATTGTGGGCCGATGTCAGGTTTTGATAATGAAGGACTAGATAAAGAATTTTTTACAGATACTGAATTTAAATCAAATTTTATTTGTAACCTTGGTTATGGAGATCATTCAAAATTATTTCAAAGGTCACCTAGGTTTGATTTCGATGAGATTTGTAAAATCCTATAATGAATACTTTAATAATTGATACAACATATGAATCATGTTCTGCATCAATTGTAGATAATGACATGCATTGTTATTATTCCTTTAATGATTCAAATAAATTGCAGTCAGAAACTATTACAGAAGTTGTATTTGATGCATTAGACAAATCAGAAGTTAGACTGAAAGATATAAATAATATTATTGTCACAAATGGACCTGGTAACTTTACAAGTATAAGGGTTGGGGTGTCTTTTGCTCTTGGTTTTGCAAAAGGGATTTCACTGCCTCTTTATTCACTATCCTCGTTAGAATTACTATCAATTTTTGCTAATAAAGAAATACCTAGTGACAAAAAATTTATCAGCATTATGCCTTCAAGAGCTGATGAACTTTTTGTTCAGGCCTTTGATAGTAATGGTAATAAAATTACCAGTATTTTAAAGATTACAAAAAATGATTTGAAAAAAAAATTTCCGTCAGAGAAATATTTTGCTGTCATAAATACCTTACAAAAAGGAATTACTCATTTAGAGAATTTTTATTTAATAGAAAGAAGTTTTAAAGATATGACGCTTGATCTTATTTTAAGTTTGAAAAAGAAAAAACTAAAACTCAGTAAATTAAAGGATATAAATTATTTTTCAGAACCTGCCGCTGAGAAAGTTAAATCATCATGGTATATGAAAAAGATAAATTAGATTTTAAGATTCTAGATTTTTCTAATTACAAGTTAATAAAAGATCTTCAACAAGATATATATACCAGAAATTGGAATGAAGATGAAATCGGTCATCTCTTGAAAAAAGGAGGAGGACACGGATTAATTTTTTATTTAAGTAAAAAACCAATAGGATATTGTTTTTTTCGAAATTTAGCTGATGAAGCAGAAATTTTATCTCTTGAAATAGAAAGTAAATATAGGAATAAAGGATTTGGTTTGCTTTTATTTAAGAAAGTTGAATTATATTTTGCAGATAATAAAATTTGTAAATGTTTCCTAGAAGTAAATGAAAACAATAATTTAGCTATAAATTTCTATAAAAAAATAGGATTTGTTTACATAAAAAATATAAAAAATTATTATAAGATTAATAATTCATATCAAGATGGGTTATTATTGCAAAAAACATATATTTAGTGCTTATATTTGGATTAAGGATAAAAGAAAATGAGTATAGAAGAATTGTGCGAGAATAAAGGCTTAAGACTTACAGAGCAAAGAAGAGTTATTGCTAAGGTTCTTGATGGTTCAAATGATCATCCTGATGTTGAGGAATTACATAAGAGAGCAATTGCTATTGATAATAATATTTCTGTAGCAACGGTTTATAGAACTGTTCGACTTTTTGAAGAGTCTGGTATTTTAATTAAGCATGAATTTGGTGATGGGAGATCTCGTTATGAGAATTTTCAAGAAAAAGACCATCATGATCACTTGATTGATATTGAAAATGGAACAATTATTGAATTCCAAAATCAAGAAATAGAAATGCTACAGAAAAAGATTGCAGAAGAATTAGGTTTTGAGTTGGTTGATCATAGACTTGAGCTATACGGAAGAAAAAAGCAATAAAGAAATCACATAATGAATTCAAATAAAAATACCCACAAGGGTTTATACATTAAAAACTTTGGTTGCCAAATGAATGTCTATGATGGTGATCGAATGCAGGAAATGATGAGTCCTTATAATTATGGGTCTGTTAACTCAGTTGAAGATGCAGATCTGGTGATTTTAAATACTTGTCATATTAGAGAAAAGGCAACAGAAAAAATCTATTCTGAACTAGGAAGAATAAAAAAAAGCCTAGCAGGTAAAGAAAGAAAAACAACAATAGCTGTTG
Organism: uncultured PS1 clade bacterium; assembly: GCA_902609025.1. Classification (GTDB taxonomy): domain Bacteria; phylum Pseudomonadota; class Alphaproteobacteria; order MED-G09; family MED-G09; genus AG-430-B22. Next base: position 110,946 of record CACLQD010000001.1, on the reverse strand, counting down.
CAGGTTGTGTTGCTCAAGCTGAAGGCAAAGAATTAGTTAAAAGAGCTCCAATTATAGACTTAGTTTTCGGCCCTTTAACATATCATCACCTACCTGAAATTTTAAAATCTTTTGAAAATGATAAGTCAAAAAAGAAAAAAGCTATTATTGATATTGAGCCTCCTGATAACGATAAATTTGAAAAACTACCAAAAAGATTGAAAGCTAATAGAAATGTCAGTTCATTTTTATCTGTTCAAGAGGGTTGCGATAAGTTCTGCACCTTTTGTGTTGTTCCATATACTAGAGGAGTTGAGACTTCAAGGCCATACTCAGAAATTAAAAATGAAGCTCTCGAATTGATTGATTCTGGCGTTAAAGAAATTATCTTGTTGGGTCAAAATGTTAATGCATGGACTAACAGTTACGATAAAATGGATTTTGCAGATTTAATTTATGAGTTATCTCTTTTAGATATTAAAAGGATTAGATTTACCACTAGCCATCCTAATGATATGAATGAAAAATTAATTACTAGCTATAAAGATATTAATAAACTTCAGCCTTACCTTCATTTGCCAATTCAGTCTGGATCTAATGAAGTATTAAAGAATATGAATAGAAATTACTCTTCATCTGAATATATTGATATTATTAATGAACTTAAATCTGTAAGACCTGATATTGCTATTTCTGGAGACTTTATTGTTGGATTTCCTGGGGAAACTGAAGAAGATTTTCTTAAGACACAAGAAATAATATCGAAAATAGGATATGCGCATGCGTATAGCTTTAAATATTCGCCAAGACCAGGTACACCTGCAGGTCAAATGAAAGATCAAATTGAAGAAAAGATAAAGTCAGAGAGATTATTAAGGTTACATGAAGAAATAAAAAAAAGTATGTACAATTTTAATAAGAAATTTTTGAATAAAAATCTCCCTATATTAGTTGAAAAAGAAACATCAACAAATTATTTCTCTGGAAGATCGCCATATTTACAATCTGTCCATTTTCAATCAGATAATTCATGTATTGGTAATATCGTTGAGATAAAAATTACTAAGGTTAACGAAAATAGTTTGTCGGGTGAAATATTACAGTAAATGCAAAAGAGAAAACGAATAAATAAAATTAATAAAAAACACACTGTAGAATTTGAGAATAATTCTTTTTTGCCAGAATTATATGGTAATCATGATCAAAATCTTGCGAAATTTGAAAATTATTATGGAGTTTCAATTTCTTATAGAGGTAACATTTTAGAAATTTCGGGAGATGACGAATCGAGTTTGATGGCTGCTGATAAGATAATGCAACTTTACAATGAATTAGATAATGGAATTCAATTAGGAATAAAAGACATAGATGTATTTTTAAAAAGTAAAAAGATTGAAAAAGATCAATTCTTAATTAAAACTAAAAATAAAAAAATCTATGCTAGATCTAAAAATCAAGAAAAATTCGTTAATTCTATAAATAAAAATGACTTAGTTTTTGGAGTAGGCCCAGCAGGAACTGGAAAAACTTATTTAGCAGTAGCTGCAGCTGTGCAAAGTTTGCTTAACAATCAGATTTCAAGAATAATACTTTCACGACCAGCAGTTGAAGCTGGAGAAAGATTAGGTTTTTTACCTGGTGATTTGAAAGAAAAAATTGATCCATATTTGAGACCTTTATATGATGCTCTTAATGATTTGATGCCAAAAAAAATATTAGAAAACAATATTGAGTCAGGGATAATTGAAATAGCTCCTTTAGCTTTTATGAGGGGTAGAACGCTAGAAAATGCTTTTATAATTTTAGATGAGGCACAGAATACTACAAATATGCAAATGAAGATGTTTGTTACAAGATTGGGGCGTAATTCAAAAATGGTAATTCTAGGCGATGTCACACAAATTGATTTACCAACTGGAAACTCATCAGGATTAAATCAGATTTTAAAATTATTACCAAAAGAAGAAGGTATTGAAATTATAAACTTTCAATCGAAAGATATTGTTAGACATCGTCTAGTTGATAAAATCGTTAAGGCTTACTCCAAACTCAAAAAATAAAAATGAATAAATCGCGATCGATATTTATAAAGAAAACTAAAGAATGGACCGAGCACGAAGTTTCTTTTGTAAGTGAAGTCTTAGAGCATACATTTGAAAAGATGCTTAATGGCAATGAATTAAATCATGAGGTTAGTGTATTACTTACGAACGATGAAGAGATAAGAGAACTCAATAAAAAATATAGAAAAATTGATAAGCCAACAAATGTTTTATCGTTTTCTATTACAAGTGATACAATTGTTAATGAATTAAGAATGATTGGAGATATAGTGATATCTAAAGAAAAAATTTTAAGTGAGGCTAAGGATCAAAACAAAACCTTTAACGACCATTTGGCTCATATTGTGATACATGGCTTTTTGCATTTGTTAAATTTTACCCATGATAGTAAAGAAGATTCAACTATTATGGAAAATAAAGAGGTTGAATTATTAAATATGATAGATATTTCCAATCCTTATGGTGATAGAATTTAAATGAGTATATTTAGTAAAATAAAATTATTTGGTTCAATTAATAAAGAAAAATCCAAGGATTTAAACAATATTATAGAAACCTCAGACAATTCTCCTAGAGAATTGACTCCTGCAGAAAAAGATATGCTTAATAATGTTATAGGTTTTGGAGAATCTAGAGTTGAAGATTGTATGGTTCCAAGAGCTGACATTGTGGGGTTGGAAATTAATATCAATATTAAAGAAATATTAAAGACTTTCTCTGACTCTAACCACTCAAGAATACCTATTTATAAAGAAACATTAGATAATCCGATTGGAATGCTGCATATGAAAGATCTCATTGGTATTTTTTCTGATGATAATATAAATGAAATTGATATAGAAAAGTTTTTAAGGGAAATCCTTTTTGTGCCACCTTCAATGAAATCAAGAGATTTACTTGTTAGTATGCAAACATCAAGAATTCACATGGCTCTTGTAATTGATGAATATGGTGGAACAGATGGTTTGGTTACTATTGAGGATTTGATAGAAGAAATCATTGGTGAAATTGAGGATGAATTATTTGAAGAGGATCTAGATAGAATTAAGATATATGATAATTATATTGATACTTCTGCAAGAACCTCTATTGAAGAGATAAATGATATAATTGGGGATTCTTTATATACTGAAGATACTGATGAAGAAATTAATACTATAGGTGGTTTAGTATTTATTTTAGCGGGGCGCGTACCCCAAAGGGGCGAATTAATTGATCACCCTCTTGGTTTTGAGATTGAGATTACAGATGCTGATTCTAGAAGAATCAAAACTGTAAGATTAAGAATTAAAGTTGATAAAGAATAATTAAAAAGATCTTAAAAAATGTTTAAATTATTTTTAATTTCATCTTTTTTAGGTGCGCTTTCTAATTTAATACAAGCGCCTTGGAATTTTTTCTTTCTTATTTTTTTGATTTTTCCAATTCTTCATCTAATTCTAGATAACAAAATAAAAGATCAAAGTTATCTTCAGAGATTTATTTCATTATTATTAATATTGGGTGGTTTTTTATACTTCTATTTTCTATTTGGATTTTCATGGATCATTTCTGCATTTGAATTTAGACCTGAACTATCTTCATTTAAATTTATAACTCTTTTTGGACTTCCGTTATTAATGTTAATATTTGTATCTCCAAGTTTTGTTATTCCTGCAATTTTCTGGGATACAAAGGTTAATAAGATACTATCTTTAGCGTCTTGTATCTCAATTGGTGAATTCTTGAGAGGAAATATTTTTACAGGTTTTTCTTGGAATAATTTTTCTCATTCTCTTGCGATAAATGAAAATCTTATGCAAATATTTTCAATAACTGGACAATATTTAGCTACATTTTTCTTAATAATAATTTCACAATTTATATTATTTTTTTGGAAAGACAGAGCATATTTTAAAGCTTTAATCTTTATAAGTTTATTACCATTAATATTTCTTTATGGATCAATTAGGATTAAAGATAATGAATTTATCGATACTAGCCTTATTGGCGTTGTTCAGCCAAATGTCTTGCAAAAGGATAAGATTGATAATCCAGATGAATACGAAATATTAAGCAACCTCATTCATCTATCAAATAAAGAAGATGCAAAGTTTTTGATATGGCCTGAAAGCGCTATACCAATACTTTTACAGTATAACCCAGAAATAATTGAGCTTATAATCGATAATTTGCCAAAGGAAAGCGAGATATTAATTGGCAATATTACTTTTCAAGAAGATAAGTTTAGAAATTCTGCTCTGCTAATTGATCAAGATAAGAAGATTAGGGATATTTATCATAAGGTACATTTAGTTCCTTTTGGTGAATATATGCCTTTTCATGACATTTTAACAAAACTACCTTTTATGAAAATTATCACTGGTGACATTGGTTTTGATAGTGGAAAGGAAATTAATAGTATTTATACTAAAGTTGGAAATGCTAGAATTGCTATTTGCTACGAAATAATTTTTCCTGAGGAGATCAATCCAAATAATGAAAAACTAGATCTTATTATCAACATTACAAATGATGCTTGGTTTGGTAATAGCTCGGGACCATTTCAACATTTTAATTCATCAAGATTTAGGGCAATTGAGCAAGGCATACCAGTCTTTAGATCCGCAAATACTGGTATTTCAGCTATTATTGATCCTTATGGAAGGATAATAGATAAGATTGGATTAGGTAAAAAAGGATCAATCTTTTCACCTTTACCAAAAAAAACTCTTGAAACATATTATAGTAAGGTTGGTGATTTTTTATTTTTTGGTGTATTGATATTAACCTTATTAATAATGATTTTTTTAAAAAAGAAGAAAAAATATGGGTGATCAATCAAGGAATTATTTTTTTACATCTGAGTCTGTTTCTGAAGGTCATCCCGATAAGATTTGTGATAGAATATCGGATACAATTTTAGATGCATATTTATCTTTAGATAAAAATTCCCGAGTAGCAGTAGAAACTCTAGTTACTACTAATTTAGTTGTAATTTCTGGAGAAATTAGATCAACAAATAAAATTTCTGATAGTGAAATTGAATCTTTATCAAGAAATGCAATTAAAGAAATAGGATATAATTTTGGAGACTTTAATCACGAAAATGTAAAAATTATGATTCAACTTCATGAGCAATCACCTGATATTGCAAGGGGAGTTGATGCTGTAGGCGACAATTCTGAAGGTGCAGGTGATCAGGGAATTATGTTTGGTTATGCCTGTAATGAAACAAAAGAATTAATGCCAGCGACATTATCCTTTTCTCATAAAATTCTCAAAGACCTCGCATACAAAAGGAAAAACAATATAATTACTGGGATACTTCCAGACTCAAAATCTCAATTAACCCTCTTCTATGAAAATGATAAACCAAAATATATTGACTCAATTGTTGTTTCCTCTCAGCATACAGAAGAAACAACCCAGGAATATTTACATGAAGAAATTAGTAGATTATGCAAAAAAATTTTACCAGACGAATGGTATACAGATGATACAAAACTTTTAGTTAATCCCACAGGTAAGTTTGTTATAGGCGGTCCTGTTGGGGATACAGGTTTGACTGGAAGGAAAATTATTGTTGATACTTATGGAGGGGCATCTCCTCATGGAGGAGGAGCATTTTCTGGAAAAGATCCAACAAAGGTAGACCGATCGGCTGCATATGCTGCAAGATATTTGTCTAAAAATATAGTTCATGCAGGTATTTCTGAAAGATGTACAATTCAATTATCATATGCAATTGGAGTATCTGAACCATTGTCAATTTTTGTTGATTTACATGATAAAAATAGTGTTGATACAAATAGAGTAGAAAAATTCATTAGGGATAGATTTGATTTATCACCAAGAGGAATTATAGATATGCTTGGCTTAAGTAATCCAATTTTCTCAGAAACTTCATCTTATGGACATTTTGGAAGAGAACCAAATAGCAAAGGTTGTTTTACATGGGAAAATTTAGACATATCTAGTGAATTTAAAAATGAATTACTCTGATGATTTTAAATTTAAAAATTATTTTAGTTCAAGAAATAGATCATTAACTAAAGATCAGAAGTCAATCCTTGATTTTTACCAAGAGAAGGTATCTTTAGAATCATTTTCGGAACTTGACCAATTAAACGACTATAAAAATATATCCCTAGAAATTGGATTTGGAGTAGGTGATATTCTTCTTCATAATGCTTTAAATTTTCCTAATAATTTATTTGTAGGAATTGAATATTATAAAAAAGGAATAGCTCAGCTGCTATTAAATATGGAAAAACATAATTTAAAAAATATAAGGCTTTTTTATGGAGATGCCCTCGATTATTTAAAGCTAGCTAAGACAAATTATTTAGATGAAGTTTTAATTATGTTTCCTGACCCTTGGCCAAAAAGAAGACATTGGAAAAGACGTATTATTAATAAAGATAGTGTAAATGAAATATCAAGAATACTTAAATTAAATGGAAGAGTCCTATTTTTTTACTGATAATAAGGGTATAGCTTACTGGGGTTTAAGACATTTTATATTAAATGCAGATTTTAATTGGGAAATTGATATGCCCAGTAATTGTAGAAATAAGATTAGTACATATCCCACTTCGCGATATGAGCTAAAAGCATTTAAAAATAACATAAATCCTTATTATTTTCAGTTTATTAAGCAGTAATTGATTAAAACTTTAAATTCTTGATTTTTGATAATTAATTTGTAATATAAGCACATATTTCGGATTTATTACGAAGTGGGCGACTAAAAATCACCCGCTTTTTTTATTTTTTGAAAGATAGTATATGGAAAATTATTATGAACATCTTTTAGCTCCAGATGGCAATCAGGAATTTGCTAAATATATTATTGGTATGCTCGATGACTTAAATTATGGACTAGTAAGGGTTAAGATTAATGGAAAAAAAGTTACGAATATTCAAATAATGGCTGAGAATGATAAACATACTTTATCGCTTGAAGATTGTGAGATATTAAATGAGGTTATTATTGATTACTTAGAAAAAAATGAAAAATTATTTACAGATTATTCATTAGAGATCTCCTCGCCTGGTATTGAGAGACCTCTTACTAGGCAAAAAGATTTTGATACATGGTCTAACAATTTTGTAAAAATAAAGTTAAATAGTGATAAAGATTTTCCAAAGAAATTTAATGCTAAACTTTTAGGTTTTTCAGAGAGTAAAATAAAAATATTTATAGAAAATGAAAAAGATTTAAATGGAGAATACAACTTAGACCCATTAATGATTAAGGAAGTAATTCTCTCTTGGGTAGATAAGGATCCCCCAAAACCTAACTTAATAAGTTAGTTTTATGAAAGGAAAATATTATGTCACCAACTGGTATAAGCGCCAACAGATTAGAACTATTACAAATTGCTGATGCGGTAGCAAAAGAGAAAGCAATAGATAAAGAAATTGTTTTATCTGCTATGGCTGAGGCAATTGAAAAAGCTGCTGCTTCTAAATATGGTGCGGAAAATAAGATTAGAGTTGATATAAATAATGATACTGGAAATATTCGTCTTCTTAGGCTGCTTGATGTGGTAGAAGAGGTTGAAGATAATTTTAGGCAAATTAATTTAAAAGATGCAAAAAAAATTGATCCAAATGCCTCTTTAGAAGGACCTGCGGTTGAAGAAGAGCTTCCACCAATAGATTTTGGAAGAGTAGCAGCTCAAAGTGCCAAACAAGTTATTGTTCAAAAAGTACGAGATGCTGAAAGAGAGAGACATTATGAAGAATTTAAAGATAGAGTTGGTGAGATTATTAGTGGTGTTGTCAAAAGAGTTGAGTATAGCTCTGTAGTTGTAGATTTAGGTAGAGCTGAAGCCGTAATAAGAAGAGATCAATTACTTCCGAGAGAGGCTTATAGAGCTGGTGATAGAGTAAGAGCATATATTTATGAAGTAAGAAGAGAAATGAGAGGGCCACAGATTTTTCTATCTAGAACACACTCAGACTTTATGGCTAATCTTTTTGCTCAGGAAGTGCCTGAGATTTATGATGGTATTATTGAAATTATTGGAGTTGCACGTGATCCTGGAAGTAGAGCAAAGATTGCTGTTTTTTCAAAGGAAACAAGCATAGATCCAGTTGGCGCATGTGTTGGAATGAGAGGCAGCAGGGTTCAAGCGGTTGTAAATGAGCTCCAGGGTGAGAAAATAGATATCTTATCATGGACTGATAATATTGCTGACTTTGTTGTAAAAGCTTTGCAACCAGCTGAAGTAATGAAGGTAGTCTTATATGATGAAGATGAACGCCTAGAAGTAGTTGTTCCAGAGGACCAACTATCACTAGCTATAGGACGAAGAGGACAAAATGTTAGATTAGCTTCAGAATTATCTGGTTGGGAGATAGATATACTTACAGAAGATCAAGAGTCTGAAAGAAGACAAAAAGAATTCCAAGAGAGAACTAATTTATTTATTGAATCTTTGGATGTAGATGAATTATTAGCTCAATTACTAGTTACTGAAGGTTTTTCTGAGGTTGAAGAAATAGCTATGGTTGAAATTGATGAGATAATAAGTATTTCTGGATTTGACGAAGAAACAGCTCAAGAGATTCAAGCCAGAGCAAATGACTTTCTAGAAAAGGAAAATATTATCCTTGAAGAAAAAAGAAAGGAACTTGGTGTACAAGATGATATTCTTGAAATTGAAGAATTAAGTTTGAAGATGATTATTAAATTAGGGGAAAATGATGTTAAAAGTCTTGAAGACTTTGCTTATTGTTCTACAGACGATTTAGTTGGTTGGGAAGAATATAATGACGGAGTGAAGCATCGTGAATTAGGTATACTCTCATCATTTGAATTGGATGAAGATTATGCAAATGAGTTAATAATGAAGGCAAGAAAGATCATTGGAATAATTGAAGAAGATGATGAAGAAAATTTTGATGAAGAAACACCTGATGATCGAGATAAGGTTTCGGACAGCAATGAATTAGAAATAAACTCAGAAGATAATTGATCTTTTAGTTAAATAATTAAGGAAAAATATATGCCTGAAGATACTAAAAAAGATAAAAAAGAGAAAACGCTCTCTCTAAAAACTAATACAAAATCTTCTAAAAGTACGATTGGTACCAGAAGCAGAGGTAGCTCAAGAGTTTCAACGGTTGTTGTTGAATCAAAAAGAGGAAAAATTTCTAAGACAAGAAAACCTAGTGCTCCAAATATTAAAACTAGAACGAGCTCAGTTACATCAAGAAAGATTAAAGAGCCAACTGAAAATGATGTTTTTGGTGCTTTAACTGATAAGGAGAGGACTGCTAGGGAAAAAGCTCTTTTAGATGCTGATATAAGAAAGAAAGATGAAGTTGCTTTAGAAAAGGAAATTTCGAAAGAGCAAAATATTAGTGAAAAAACAAAGGCTAAAAAAGAAAAATCTTCTATTGATTTACCTTTAGATGCTGAAAATGAAAAAAGTCAAAAGAAAAAGAGCTTCACTGCTAAAAAAAGTGAGAATCAAATTTCATCAGCTAGAAAAAAAGAAAGTAAAGGTGAAGATAAAGATAAAACAACAAAAAAGTCAAAAATTGAACCTCAAAAAAGGAGAAAAGGAAAGCTAACCATATCAGAAGCTTTAAATGAAAATGAAAGACAACGATCTCTTGCTTCAATAAGAAGAAGACAAGAAAAAGCTAAAAAGAAAGCTGTTATTAGTGATGCTCCTAAAGAGAAAATATCAAGGAATGTTGTTGTACCAGAATCAATAACAGTTCAAGAACTCTCAAATAGAATGGCGGAAAGAGGTGTTGATGTTATCAAATCTCTGATGCAACAAGGAGTTATGGTTAAGATTAATGATTTCCTTGATGCGGATACCGCCGAACTTATTGTTGAAGAATTTGGGCACTCAGTAACAAGAGTTTCAGAATCTGATGTTGAGGTTGGCTTATCTTTAGAGGATGATTCTGAAGAATCAAAGAAACCTAGACCACCTGTTGTAACAATAATGGGACATGTTGATCATGGAAAAACATCATTATTGGACGCTATAAGAGAAACGAGCGTTGTTTCTGCTGAAGCTGGTGGAATTACTCAGCATATTGGTGCTTATCAGATAATAAATAATGATAACAAGATCACATTTATTGACACTCCTGGGCATGCAGCTTTTACTTCAATGAGAGCAAGAGGAGCAAAAGTTACAGATATTGTTATTCTTGTTGTTGCTGCTGATGATAGTGTTATGCCACAAACTATAGAAGCTATTAATCATTCTAAAGAAGCAAATGTACCACTTATAGTTGCAGTTAATAAGATAGATAAGCCCGAGGCAAATCCAACAAAAACCAAAAATGATCTTTTAGAGCACGAGTTAATAGTTGAAGAATTAGGTGGTGATATTCAATGCATTGAGCTTTCAGCTCAAACTAAAGAAGGGATAGAAGATTTGCTAGAAGCAATTAATCTGCAAGCTGAAATTCTTGATCTAAAAGCAAATCCAGATAGGCAAGCTGAAGGATTTGTCATTGAATCGAAATTAGATAAGGGCAGAGGACCTGTTGTGACAACAATAATTCAAAAAGGCACATTAAAAAAAGGGGATGTTGTAATTGTTGGTCAGCATTGGGGAAAAGTTAGATCCCTAATTAATGATATAGGTGATCAAGTAAGTGAATGTTTTCCTGGGGATCCAATAGAAGTCTTAGGCTTAAATAATACGCCTAATGCTGGAGATTTTTTATCTGTAGTAGAAAATGAAGCAAGGGCAAGAGAAATAACTGACTATAGAGAAAGACAAAATAAAAAAGGGTCTCCAAATGTTCCTCAATCAAATATTGAACAAATGTTATCAAAAATAAAGGATGAAACAAAAAAGGAATTACCAGTTATTATAAAGGCGGATGTTCACGGTTCTTCTGAGGCGATAAAGGATGGAGTTCTTGGTATTGGTAATGATGAAATATCATGCAGGGTTGTTCACTCTGGGGTAGGAGCAATTTCTGAGAGTGATATCTCACTTGCCGAAACATCTAATTCTATCGTTTTTGGTTTTAATGTTAGGGCTAATAATCAAGCAAAGGATTTAGCAGATAAATCTCAAATAAATATAATTTATCATTCTATAATATACGATCTACTTGATGACATAAAAAACATGTTAGAAGGAAGACTTGATCCAGAGTTGAAAGAAAACATTTTAGGAAATGCAGAGGTCTTGGAGGTATTTAAAATATCTAAGACTGGGAATATAGCAGGTTGTTTAATTAATGATGGGACTGTCAAAAAAGGAGAGCATGCAAGATTAATAAGAGATGGTATTGTTGTTTACGAAGGTAAAATTTCTGAACTTAAAAGATTTAAGGATGATGTTAAAGAGGTTCAATCAGGTCAGGAATGTGGCTTAGCTTTCGATAATAATGAAGATATAAAACCGAAAGATAAAATTGAATGTTATGAAGTTAAAGAAATTAAAAAGAAGATTTAATTTTATTAAGAAAAATGAACAAAAAACATTCTATTCACCAAAAAGAGCCTTCCCAAAGGCAATTAAGAGTCCAAGAACTTTTAAAATCGGCGCTTAATGAAATTTTAATAAGAGGTGAAAGTAAAAACCCAAAATTAGATAATCTTTTAATTACCATAACACATGTTGATGTATCTCCTGATCTCAGAAATGCAAAATTTTATGTTGTTCCTTCTGATGTCAAAAAAATTAAAAGTGTAATTAATGAGTTTAATTTATCGAAGAAGACAATAAGAAAAAAAATTGTCGATAAAGTTAAATTAAAATATGCCCCAGAAATATCATTTTTTTTTGATGAAACTATTAATGAGGTTAAAAGATTAGATGAACTATTTTCTTCTGAGAAAGTACAAAATGATACAATCTCTAAATAAGATAAGAGCAAATAATGATTTTTTTTCTAGTGGTTGGATTTGTATAAATAAACCAATTAATTTGAGTTCATTTGATGTCGTTAGAAAATTGAAGAAATTTTTTTCTTTAAATAAAATTGGTCATGCTGGTACATTGGATCCTTTGGCAACAGGGATTTTACCAATTGCTTTTGGAAATGCCACAAAGACAATTCCTTATTTAGTTACCTCAAGGAAGAAATATAGATTTACTATTTTATGGGGCGTCAAGACCTCAAGTCATGATCTCGAAGGCGAAATAATTGAAAGATCCGATTCTGTGCCTAAAAAAAATGATATTCAAAAAATAATAAATAATTTTGAAGGAGAAATTTATCAGAGACCACCAAAATATTCTGCTGTTAAGATTGATGGTAACAGAGCTTATAAGCTTGCAAGAAAAGGTATTAATTTTGATATTAAAGAGAAGAAAGTAAAATCATATGAATTAATACTACTAGATCATAAAAATAATAAAACCGAATTTTCAGCTACTGTTGGTAAAGGTTTCTATATAAGATCATTGGTAAGAGATATATGTGAGAAATTAGGAGCTTTAGGAGTAATTAGTAATCTAGAAAGGTATGAATTAGGACCTTTTTCAATAGAAAACACTTTTTCACTAGAAACGATTGAAAAATTAGTGCATAGTGCGCCAGCTGGAATGGTTGGAGGAGACCTTCTTATTCCTTTGAGTGAAGTGCTGGACGACATCCCGGCGTTACTTATAAGCAATAAAGAGGCAAAGAGAATTCAACAAGGTCAATCATTTTATAATGATGATTTACATAGAAATTCCGAGCTGGGAAGTGAGGTCCTATTATTGAAAGATAAAAGACCTATTGGACTTGCCACTGTTTGTGAAAATTCTTTCAAACCTAAGAAAGTTTTTTCTGAGGAAATTTTTAATTTAAGGAGTATTTGATGTCGATTAATGCAGATAGAAAAAAGGAAATCATTAAGGATTTTGCTACTAACGAAGGTGATACAGGATCTCCAGAAGTTCAAGTAGCTGTATTGACGGAAAGAATTAAGAATCTTACTGAGCACTTTAAAGATCACAAAAAAGATAATCATTCAAGACAAGGCTTACTTAAGCTAGTTAATCTAAGAAGAAAAATTCTAGACTATGTAAAGTCTAAAAACGAACCTCGATATGAAGATCTTATTAAGCGTCTTGGGCTAAGAAGATAATTTATTCTTAAGTATACACGGTTCAAATCTATCAAAATCAATATAGGAAGTATGTGATAAAATGTTTGATATTCAAAATGAAGTTTTAGAATGGGGTGGAAAAAAATTAACGATTGAAACTGGGAGGGTTGCTAGACAGGCACATGGTTCAGTTATAGCTACATACGGTGGTACATCAGTTTTAGCGACAGTTGTTGCTGATAGAGAAGAAAAGAAAGGTCTAGATTTCTTTCCTTTAACTGTAAATTACCAAGAAAAAGCTTATGCCGCAGGTAAAATACCGGGTGGTTTTTTTAAAAGAGAAGGTAGGCCTTCAGAAAAAGAAACATTAGTTTCAAGATTAATTGATAGACCTATAAGACCATTATTTGCTGACGGCTTTAAATGTGAAACGCAAGTCATTGCTACAGTTATAAGTTATGATACTGAAAATGATGCAGATATAGTTGCATTGATAGCATGTTCAGCCGCTCTAACCCTATCAGGCGTTCCTTTTATGGGTCCAATTGGTGCAGCTAGAGTTGGCTTCAAAGATGGCGAATATATATTAAATCCTACAAATGAGGAAATGGAAACTTCTGATCTTGACCTTGTAGTCGCTGGAACAAAAGATGCTGTTTTAATGGTAGAGTCTGAAGCTAAAGAATTATCTGAAGAACAAATGTTAGGGGCGGTTACTTTTGGGCAAGAAAATTTTTCTCAAATCATTGATTCTATAATCAATTTAGCTGAGAAAGCAGCAAAAGAGCCTAGAGAATTTCAAAAAAAAGATACATCTGATATTGAGAATAAAGTAAACTCAATTGTTAAGGATGATTTATCAAAAGCATATAAGGAAGCGGATAAACAAAAAAGAACTGAAAAAATTGCTGAGATTAAAAAGAGTCTTATTTCTGAATTAGTTTCTGATGATGATGAAGATGAAGAAAATAATGAATCAACAGTATCATCCGCTTTTAAAACAATTGAAAAAAATATTGTTAGAAATAGTATCTTAGATACTGGTGAAAGAATTGATGGTCGTGATCTAGAAACAGTCAGGCCTATTCAATCCGATGTTAGTGTTTTACCTCTTACACATGGTTCAGCGCTCTTCACAAGAGGAGAAACTCAGGCTTTGGTAGTTACTACTCTTGGAACAGGAGATGATGAAAAATTTGTTGATGGATTAGATGAAACCTATAAAGAACGATTTATGCTTCATTATAATTTCCCCCCTTATTCAGTTGGTGAAACTGGAAGAACTGGTTTTACTGGAAGAAGAGAGATTGGCCATGGTAAATTAGCATGGAGAGCTCTTAAAGCAGTAATGCCTGAATATGATTCCTTTCCTTATACAATTAGACTCGTTTCTGAAATAACTGAATCAAATGGGTCTTCATCTATGGCTACTGTTTGTGGATCTTCTTTGTCTATGATGGATGCCGGTATTCCGTTGTCTAAACCAGTGGCTGGTATAGCCATGGGTCTAATTAAAGAAGATGATAAAGTTGCTGTTTTATCAGACATTCTTGGAGACGAAGATCATCTAGGAGATATGGATTTTAAAGTTGCTGGAACAAATGATGGAATTACTTCTTTGCAAATGGACATCAAAATTACTGGTATTACCAAAGATATTATGGAGACTGCCTTATCGCAGGCGAAAAATGGAAGAATCCACATTCTAGGAGAGATGTCTAAGGCTCTTGATAAGGCTAGAGATACTGTTAATTCTAATGCTCCAAGAATTGAAACAATAAATGTTCCCACAGATAAAATTAGAGAAGTAATTGGTGCGGGTGGAAAAGTCATAAGAGAAATTGTCGAAGAGAGTGGCGCAAAGGTAGATATTAATGATGATGGTGTTGTTAAAATTGCTTCAAATGATGCTGAGGCCATAGAAAAAGCCTTAGAGATGATTAATTCAATTGTTGCTGAACCAGAAGTTGGAACAATTTATGAAGGAAAAGTTGTAAAAATTATGGATTTTGGCGCTTTTGTGAACTTTTTTGGAAAGAAAGATGGTCTTGTTCATATTTCACAATTATCTACTGAAAGAGTTAATAAAGTTACTGATGTTGTTAGTGAAGGAGATATAGTAAAAGTTAAATTTGTCGGCTTTGATCGAGGAAAAGTTAAATTATCTATGAAGAATATTGATCAAGAAACAGGAGAAGAATCAGCTAACGAGAATAAAAAAGACAACAAAAAAGAGAGTAAAAAAGCAGACAAAAAAGAGAATAAAAAAGACAACAAAAAAGAGAGTAAAAAAGCAGACAAAAAAGAGAATACTAATACTGAAAAAGAAGATTCTTAAAGATCTTCTGTCTTAGGCATTCCTATAAAATTGTAACCTTGATCTACATAATGTATTTCACCCGTTACCCCTCTTGAAAGATCTGATATTAAATAAAGACCAGAAGATCCAATATCATCCAAATTAAGAGGAATATTTTTTAATGGTTTATGTTTTTCAGCAAATTTAAACATGCTTCTAGAATTTTTAACCGCTGAGCCAGCAAGTGTTCTCATCATGCCGGCTGATAGTGCATTTATCCTTATTCCTCTTTCTCCTAAATCTACTGCAAGATATCGGACTGATGATTCTAATGCAGCTTTGGCAACGCCCATAACATTATAATTAGGTATTACTTTCTCAGAACCACCATAAGTCAATGTTAAAATTGAACCATTATCATTTATTATAGGTTCAAAAATCTTAGCAATATTAGTTAAAGAAAAACAAGAAATTTCAAGAGTTTTAAGAAAGTTTTCTCGGGATGTATTAATATATTTTCCATTAAGTTCATTTTTATCTGAATGTGCAATTGAATGAACAATAAAATCTATTTGTCCCCATTTATTTTTGATAAAATCAAAAGCATCAACTAACTCGCTCTCATTTAGAACATCGCAATCAATTAAATTATTGATACAGTTAATTGAGTCTGCCAAAGGTTCAACTCTCTTTTTAAAGGTTTCTCCCTGATATGTGAAAGCGAGATCGGCGCCATTTTGATGAAGTTTATTTGCTATACCCCATGCTAAAGAATGGTCATTTGCCACTCCCATTATTAATCCCCTTTTACCTTTCATTATTTGGTCATTCATAGCTGTTAAATTTCTATTATTTATAAATTTGGATTTTTGAAGACTAAAGAGGCATTAGTTCCTCCAAAGCCAAAACTATTAGATAATAAACATCCTATATTGGCATTATCAATTCTTTCTTGATTAATTGGTAAGTCTTCAAACTTAGGGTCAATATTTTCAATATTGGCAGATTTTGCAATAAAATCATTTTGCATCATTAGTATAGAATAGATTGCTTCTTGAACCCCAGCCGCACCAAGACTATGTCCAGTTAAAGATTTTGTGGCACTTATACTAGGAATTTTTCTTCCAAATGTCTCTCTTATGGCTTCAATCTCTTTTTCATCTCCAATAGGTGTTGATGTTGCGTGCGGATTAATATAATCAATTTCACAACCAATATTCTCCATTGACATTTTCATACATCTGACAGCCCCCTCCCCAGAAGGTTGAACCATATCATGCCCATCAGATGTTGCTCCATAACCAACAATTTCAGCATAAATTTTTGCTCCCCTTGCTTTGGCTTTTTCCATTTCTTCAAGAACTAGAACTCCTGCGCCACCAGCAATTACAAAGCCGTCTCTATCTTTATCGTAAGCTCTACTTGAAGTAGCAGGTTTGTCATTATATTTTGAGGACATTGCTCCCATAGCATCAAATAAAACTGATAGAGCCCAATTAAGTTCTTCACCACCTCCTGCAAACATTGTGTCTTGTTTTCCAAATTGAATAAGTTCATATGCATTTCCAATACAATGGGAAGAGGTTGCGCAAGCGGAGGAAATAGAATAATTGATACCTTTTATACCAAAAGGCGTAGCTAAAGTTGCTGAGTTTGTTGATGACATAGCTTTTGGAACAGCAAAAGGACCTACTCTTTTTGGCCCCTTTTCTCTAGTTATATCTGCTGATTCGACAAGTGTTTTTGTTGAAGGGCCACCTGAACCCATTATGATGCCAGTCTTTTCATTAATAATATCTTTTTCCTCTAAACCAGAATCCTCTATGGCTTGTTGCATGGATATATAATTCCATGCAGCACCCATACCCATAAATCTTCTAACTTTTTTATCCAAATATTCCTCAGGATCAAGATCTGGTTTGCCATAAATTTGGCTTCTGAAACCTAAATTCACATGTTCTTCAGATTTAGATATTCCTGACTTTCCCTCTCTAAGGTTTGAGAGTACTTCCTGAGTATTATTTCCAATACAAGAAACAATTCCCATACCTGTTACTGCTACACGTCGCATATTCTATCCCTCTTTGTTATGAAAACAATGCTACTCTTAGATCCTTTGCTTCATATATTACTTCACCATCTGCTGATAACAAGCCATCAGCAATTCCTAGAACTAACTTACTTGTCAAAACCCTTTTCAAGTTAATAGTATATTCTAATTTTTTTGTTTGGGGTAATATCATTCCTGAAAACTTTACATTTCCAACTGATATTGCTCTTCCTCTTCCTTTTTCACCAAGCCAACCTAGGTAGAATCCAAGTAATTGCCACATAGCATCTAAACCTAAACAACCAGGCATGACAGGATCATTAATAAAATGACAATCAAAGAACCATAAATCTTGTTTTATTGCCATTTCGGCCTCTATAATACCTTTATTATTTGCGCCACCATCTGATGATATATTAGTTATTTTTTCAAACATGAGCATGGGCGGCATTGGTAATTGTGCATTACCTGGCCCAAATAATTCACCTTTTGCGCAAGTTAAAAGATCTTCATAACTATAGTTATTTTTTTGTTCCATTTTATTCCTAACTTCAGTCATTTATCACATTAATTGTTGCTTAGTAAGAAAAAGATTTTTTTTCTACTTTAAATTGACTCTAAACTGTAAAAAAGGTAAAAAAAATTATGCCCTATGAAAAAATCAAAAATATTTTAAGAAAAAGTAATTTAAGGCCAACAGAGCAAAGAATTGCAATTTTTTATATATTGTTTAGGCAAGAAAATTGGCACTTTTCTGCAGATATTGTTGAAAAAAAATGTTCTGAGAACGGTGTTAAAATTTCTGCTGGTACAATATATAATGTCTTAAATGATTTTTACGCAAAAGGGCTAATCTCAAAAGTAATGATAGATGATAATCGTTCTTGGTTTGATACAAATACTTCTGATCATTTTCATCTATATGATACCAAGGATCGTAAGCTTTACGACATTGAGCCAGAGGATATTAATTTATCATTACCTAAGACAATAAAAGAAGACGATATAAAAAAAATTGAGATTTTAATTAAGGTTTAATTTAATAAAAATGTTTGGAGAATAAAACATGAGTAATGCAACTGAAAATGAAAGTAAATGCCCTGTTATGCACGGAGCTATGACCAGTAATAGTTCAACTGGTACTGCCAATAAAGATTGGTGGCCTGATCAACTAAATTTAGGAATACTTCATCAACATGATAGGAAATCAAACCCCCTTGGTGAAGATTTTGATTATAGAGAAGAATTTAAAAAACTTGACTATGATGCTTTGAAGAAAGATTTAAATGATTTGATGACTGATTCCCAAGAATGGTGGCCTGCAGATTATGGTCATTACGGCCCATTTTTTATTCGTCTTACATGGCATGCTGCAGGCACATACCGAAGCACAGACGGACGTGGTGGAGGAGGAACTGGATCAATGCGTTTTGCGCCTTTAAACAGTTGGCCAGATAATGGAAACTTAGATAAAGCAAGACGCTTGCTATGGCCTATAAAACAGAAATATGGAAATAAAATTAGTTGGGCTGATCTTTTAATTTTATCTGGAAATGTTGCTATTGAATCTATGGGTGGTAAAACATTTGGATTTAGTGGTGGTCGTGAAGACATTTGGGGTCCAGAAGAAGACATTCTATGGGGTGTTGAAAAGGAATGGCTTACGAATAATAGATATCAAGGTGAAAGAGAATTAGATAACCCACTTGCTGCTGTTCAAATGGGATTGATTTATGTTAATCCGCAGGGCCCCGATGGAAATCCTGATCCACTGGCTAGCGCTAAAGATATCAGAGAAACATTTGGAAGAATGGCAATGAATGATGAAGAAACTGTAGCTTTAATTGCTGGGGGACATACCTTTGGTAAGGCACATGGTGCATCATTAGAATCAAATGTTGGAGTAGAGCCAGAAGGCGCTCCAATTGAGTCAATGGGATTTGGTTGGAAAAATGAACACGGTTCTGGTGTTGGTGGTGATGCAATAACGAGCGGTCTTGAAGGTGCATGGACTGCAGATCCCATCAAATGGGATAATGGATATTTTGATTTGCTTTTCGGATATGATTGGGAATTAGGTAAAAGCCCTGCGGGAGCACATCAATGGTTTGCAAAAGACCAGAAAGATGAAGATATGGCTCCTGATGCTCATGATTCATCAAAAAAAGTACCTACTATGATGGCTACTACTGATATAGCTCTAAGAGAAGATCCAATATATAAAGAGATTTCTCAAAGATTTCATGAAAATCCCGATGAATTTGCTGATGCATTTGCAAGAGCATGGTTCAAACTTTTACACAGAGATATGGGCCCAATAACAAATTATATTGGACCAGAAGCCCCTACCGAAGAATTGATTTGGCAGGATCCTGTACCTGCTGGAAATAAAGATTATGATGTAAAATCTGTCAAAAGTAAAATTGAGGAATCTGGTTTAAGCATTCAAGAACTTGTTGAAACTGCTTGGGCAAGTGCCTCAACATTTAGAGGCTCAGATCTCAGAGGCGGAGCAAATGGTGCTCGTATAAGACTTGAACCTCAAAAAAGTTGGGAAGTTAATAAACCAGAG
Source organism: uncultured PS1 clade bacterium (assembly GCA_902609025.1). Taxonomy (GTDB): domain Bacteria; phylum Pseudomonadota; class Alphaproteobacteria; order MED-G09; family MED-G09; genus AG-430-B22. The sequence goes on along the minus strand of CACLQD010000001.1, from coordinate 90,963 downwards.
CAACTTGAAAAAGTTTTATCAGTTTACGAAACTATTTCCTCAGAAACGGGAGTATCAGTTGCTGATATTATAATTCTTGGTGGAAATCTTGGAATTGAAAAAGCTTCTGGCAAGACTTTAGCTTTTACTCCTGGTCGAGGTGATTCATCTCAAGATCAAACAGACATAGACTCATTTGCTTATCTAGAACCTCTTTCTGATGGTTTCAGAAACTATCATCAAGATGGTCTTGATGTTAAAGCAGAAGAAATGATGCTTGATAGAGCTCAACTTCTTGGATTAACTGCTCCAGAAATGACAGTACTGCTTGGTGGATTAAGATCATTAGGTATAACTCACAATGGGTATGGCAATTTTTCAGAAAATCCAAATGAACTATCAAACGATTATTTGACAAAGTTACTAGACATGTCAGTGTCTTGGCAAACTAATGGTACTGGTAATTCTTTTGAATCCATTGATAGAACAACAGGTGATAAAGTTTCATCTGCTTCAAGAGTTGATTTGGTTTTTGGTTCAAATTCTCAATTAAGAGCTATTGCTGAACTTTATGCTCAAGAAGACTCAAAAGACAAATTTGTTTCGGATTTTATTTCTGCATGGAACAAAGTTATGAACTCTGATTTGTATTAATTTTAATAAATTTGTGGAGTCAATTATTTGGCTCCACAAATTAATCTACTCCCCACAAAAATTCTTTTTCGACAAAACCTTCAATCTTATAATAATCAATTTTGCAAATTTTTTTTTGACAACCTATCAAATCACCAACTACATTTTTCCCAACTTTTGCAATTACCTTTGAGGATTTTTGTTCTTTCTTTCTTATGTCAATTAATTCATCTGAAATTACGAGCACTCTTCTTTTAAATGAAATTTGTGTAGAGCTTATCCATCCTGTAATTCTTTCAGGCATCTCTACCTCATACCAATCACCTTTTTTTCTTATAACCTTAATTGGTAAGCCCTTTTTTTTATAAGTCCATAAAACCTTATTTTGTTTTGAGGGACCAGATCGAAGATATGTTTTATCATACTTTAATGATAACCATTCGATAGATGTTATTTGTGAAAAAACAGAAAATGAAAATGAAAAATTAAATAATAAAAGAAATAACAAGAGTAAATAATTTATTTTTTTATATTTAATTGCGTTATTCATTTCGTTTATATCGAATTAATTTTTAGTGTCTTACTCTGAAATGTTATGAAATCAAAAATAAGAATTTTGTTAACTAAATTTTCTTTATTTCCAATTATGAGTTTTATTATTTCTGTTGCTTGTATTCCTCCAACTGTACCTACAACTGATCCAATAGTGCCTATATTATCACAACCTGCCTCATCAAAGATTTTGTGTTTCATGAGATCTCTATATGTTGAATTTGAAGTATTATTTTTAATTGATTGGAATGAAGCTATTTGTCCAAAAAAGCCACCAACAGCAGCCATCACCCAAGTTTTTTTATATTTAATACATGTATCATTTATGGATAACCTGGTTTCTATATTATCTGAACAATCTGCAATAAGATCATAATCATTTATTATATCTGGCAAATTCTTTTCATCTATATGTATTTTATAAGTTTCTATTTCTATGGAAGGATTTGATTTTGATATGTAATTTTTAGCAGCATCTACCTTACTTTCTCCTAAATCATTTTCCCCGTAAATTAATTGCCTATTTAGATTTGAAAGCTCAACTTTATCGTCATCCACAATACCAATTTTTCCAACACCTGCTGCGCTTAAATATTGTATAACTGAAGACCCTAATCCACCTGCTCCAATAACAAGTATACTTACTCTTTTAATTTTTTCCTGTCCCTCGGGGCCTATTTCATTGAGAATTATTTGGCGTGAATATTTTTCAAGATCATGATCATTTGCCACTAAGCAGCCTCATTAAAGAATTTTGAAATCTTTATGCATAGTTTTTCAGCTACATCATTTTTTGTTAGGTAGCCCCAATCTTCAAGATTATCATTTTCAACTAGTTTTACTGAATTCATATCACTATCAAAAACACTTTCTTTACCATTATAATGTTCATTAGCAACTATCCAATCGCAAGATTTATTCTTTAATTTTTCTTTTGCTGTTTCAATAAGATTATCCGTTTCAAGAGAAAAGCCAATTACTAGATCAGGTCTATTCTTATTTAATGTACTTATCTCTTTTAAAATATCCTGATTTTTCTCAAGATTTAGAATTAACTCATCATTTTTAGGTGTCTTCTTTATCTTAATATTAGAAGTATTTGAGCATCTCCAATCGGAAACTGCAGCAGCAAATACAGCAATATCAACTGGCAGGCTTTCCCTGCATTCATGAAGCATTTCCTCAGCAGAATTTACTTTTGTTACTTTCACATTTTCTGGATCTTTTATATTTACAGGTCCGCTGATTAGCTTTGTATCAGCTCCATGCCTTCTTAATGCATCTGCAATTGCATGACCTTGTTTACCAGAAGAATTATTTGATAAAAATCTGACAGGGTCGATTTGTTCAATTGTTGGTCCAGATGTTACTAAAGCCCTTTTTCCGGTTAAGATGCCTGGCTTAAGAAGATAATCAATTTCCCTTTTTATTTCCTGAACTGATGCCATTTTGCCATAACCTACTTCACCACATGCCATTTCACCCTCATTGGGCCCTATAAAGTGAATGCCTTGTTCCTTGAGTTTCAAAACATTAGTAATTGTATTTTGATTTTCCCACATTTTTACATTCATTGAAGGCGCTATTAATGTTGGTTTATTTGAAGCCAACATAATAGTACTAGCTAAATCATCAGCAACACCATTAGCAATTTTATATAGGGTATTTGCTGTAGCAGGAACAATTACAATCAAATCAGATTCTCTAGATAAATTGATATGGCCAATTTCGGATTCGTTATTTAAATCAAAAAGCTCTGTATAGACTTTATTTTTTGATAATGTTGCAAAGGATATTGGTTGAACAAATTCACAAGCACTTTTTGTCATTACGCAAGTAACATCATCTCCTGATCTTTTGATTTCTCTAATCAAGTCAAGAGCTCTATATGAGGCAATACCACCAGTTATAATTAACAATATCTTTTTCATTATTATCTCAAAATTAACAAGTGGAATATAAATCCATTAAATTCAAATGTGTAGGATATTTTAAAATTAAAAAATTGAAATTATCAATATTATAATTAAAAGAATAATAATTATATAAAACAATAAGTTACTGTTATTATTATTTAAACTATTTAGACTTTCTGGGTGTATTTTTATGCCCTGATAATTAATTATTTTTCCCATTTGGTTAATATTTTTCTTAACACCTTCGACATTATGCGGAAGATTTATAATGATATCCTTAGCTCGATTAATAACTTCATCAGTCGAAAAATTAAATTTTTCAGCAAAATCTATTTTATTTAACTCATTTAATATTGGCCCCGATTCAGTCCATATATTTAAATTTGGATCATACTCTCTTGCCACACCTTCAACAACGACCATTGTTTTTTGAAGGAGAAGTAATTGAGGTTGTGTTTTCATATTAAACTGATTGGTGATTTCAAAAAGTTGTGTTAGAAGATTGCCGATTGATATATCACTAGCTTCTTTTCCTTGAATAGGCTCTCCTATGGATCTTAGTGCTTGTGCAAATTTTTTCTTATCTTCTGTTTCAGGAACATATCCTGCTTTAAAATGTACATTAGCAATTTTGTCATAATCTCTATTAATAAAACCAAGTAAAATATTATTTAAGTATTGTTTACTTTCAAAATCAAGGTGGCCAACTATACCAAAATCTACAGCTATAATTTTCTCTTCTTTTTCAATAAAAAGATTGCCTTGATGCATGTCTGCATGAAATAAGCCATCACGAATGGATGTAGTAAGAAATGTTTTTAGTATATTTTTTCCTATTTTCTTTTTATCAAAACCTTCTTCAGTGATTTTATTTATATCTTTTGCTGGTATCGCATCTACCCAGTCAGAAATTAATATATTTTTTCTTGTTAGATCCCAATAAACATCTGGAACATTAAAGTAATCATCATTAATAACATTTTCTCTTATTTCTGATTGAGCAGCAGCTTCTAATCTTAGATCTATTTCCATACTAAGACTCTCTGCTAAGGTTTTAACGACCTCAATTAATCTTAATCTCTTAGCCTCTTTGGAAAATCTTTCCATAATTTTTGCTGTTACGAAGAAATTTCTTAAATCCCTTTTTATTTCTCTTTCTATATTTGGTCTTAAAATTTTTATTGCTACATTATATTTTTCATTATTTAATTTTACTTTTCCTTTATGAACTTGTGCAATTGAAGCCGCAGTCTTTGAAGGCATTATTTCTATAAAAATATTTTCATAATCCTCTTTAAATTCTTTTTGGAGTATGTCTTTGGCTTTTTTTATTGTAAATGGTTCAACTTTATCTTGTAAATTTTTGAGTTTATCTGAGAGATCTATACCAATAATATCTGGTCTAGTTGATAAGAATTGTCCCAGTTTGATCCATGTTGGTCCTAGCTTCCTTAAAGTTTTTGATAAATCTGTATTTTTGTTTTTTTTTACAAATAATAAAAGCTTGAGTGTTTTGAATAAAAAGGGGACCTTGTTTTGATTATTTTTTGGTATCAAGCTTTCCTCAGAAATAATTGCTCTGAGCGCAGGAACTAGATTTATAATTCTATAAAATTCTAACATTAAATTTTCCTACTTTTATAGATACAAACGATATTACCACTAAGTTGTTTTATTGAAGTTCTTTTAAAATTGGCTTTTTCTAGAATATCAACAAATTCTTCTGGCTTTGGAAATGTTCTTATGCTCTCTACAAGATATTTGTAGGAGTCCTCAGATTTAGTTATTAATTTTCCTAATTTAGGTATGACAAAAAATGACCAAGCATCATAAATATTTCTTAAAGTATAATTTTCAGGCATTGAAAATTCCATACATAAGAAAGTACCCTCAGGTTTTAAAACCCGATAACATTCTTCTAAACATTTTAATCTATCGGTCATATTTCTTATTCCGAAAGATAAAGTTATTACATCAATAGAATTATCATTAAGGGGTATACTTTCGCCATCGCCACAAATGAGATTAACCTTACCATATTTAAGAATATTATTTTTTACATTAGACTCTTTTAACATCATAAAGTTTTTATCAATAACTTCTATTGAAGTATGGGGATGATTTTTGAGAATTCTTTTAGCTATATCGCCTGTCCCGCCTGCTAAGTCTAATATCTTTGTCTCTTTTTCATCATTAATTTCTATTAAATCTACGAATTCTTTTTTCCAATTTCTATGCAAACCAAATGACATAAAGTCATTCATAAGATCGTATTCATTCGCCACATTATTAAATACATCTTGTACTTTATTATAATGCTCTTCCTTTTCTACTTGCTCATATCCAAAATCATTTTTATTCATTACTATAATTCCTTATTTCGCGAACATAGCTTGTTGTAAGGATTAGTTCTAGATAGAAAGATTAAAATAATGCCTGAGTTACCTGAAGTAGAAACAACAAAAGAAGGTCTAAAAAGAGACTTATTAGGTCAAAAAATCCTTAAAGTTGAGATATCGGATAAGAAATTACGCTTTCCTTATGATAAAAATTTTACAAAAAGAATAACTGGTGAATACATCCTATCAATAAAACGAAGAGCAAAATATATAATATTTACTCTTTCAAATGAAAGTAAAATTATTTCTCATTTGGGTATGTCAGGTAGTTATAGAATAATTGATAAGAAAATATTTCATAATAATAATAAAGTTAAACATGATCATTTTATTTTTAAAACTGAAAAATTTGTTGTTATTTATAATGATCCAAGAAGATTTGGATATATATTATTGCATTCCGACGATACCACTGAACACAATCGGTTAAAAAATCTTGGTTATGAGCCTTTATCAAAAAAATGTAATGCAAAAAATTTATCTTTATTGCTTCATAATAAAGAAAGAAATATAAAAAATATTTTAATGGATCAGAAAATTATTGCAGGATTAGGTAATATTTATGTTTGTGAGGCATTATTTAAGTCTGGTATTTCTCCCTTATTATCCGCAAAAAAATTAGTAAATAAAGATAAAACCCCCAAAAAGGAACTTAGCCATTTAATTAAAAATATCAAAATAATTATTAAGTCATCAATAATGTTAGGTGGCTCTTCTTTAAAAGATTATGTAAATACCAAAGGTAAGATGGGATATTTTCAAAGTACATTTAATGTTTACGGACGAGATGGCAAGAAATGTATTTCAAAAGGTTGTTCATCAAGAATCAAAAGAATAGTTCAATCTAATCGGTCAACATTCTTCTGTCCCTCATGTCAAAAAAAATAAATTTAAATTAAATTTACTGCTATACTTTTATACGCAATTGTTTAATTGATAATAGAGATTTTTGTGAAAGGAACTTTATGACAGAAAAAAATGTATTAACTGAAATTAGAGAAGACATAATTATTGCAACATTGAATAGACCAGAAGCTCTTAATGCTTTGAACGATGATTTGATGGATGAATTGTCAAAAGTTATTGATCAATATGAGGAAAATACTAATTTAAAGTGTCTAATTCTTACAGGTTCAGAAAAAGCATTTGCAGCCGGTGCCGACATAAAGCAAATGCAACCAAAATCTTATATGGATGTTTATAAAGAAGATTTTATTACTAGAAATTGGGAAAGAATTTCAAGATGCAGGAAGCCAACTATTGCAGCTGTTTCAGGCTATGCACTTGGGGGTGGTTGTGAATTAGCTATGATGTGTGATTTTATGGTAGCCTCTGAGAGTGCAAAATTTGGTCAACCAGAAATCAATCTTGGTGTAAGCCCTGGAGCTGGAGGGACTCAAAGACTTACCAGATTTATTGGTAAATCAAAATCAATGGATATGTGTTTAACAGGAAGAATGATGGATGCTGAAGAGGCCGAGAGTATTGGTTTAGTTAGTAGGATATTATCTAATGATAATTTTGTTGATGATGTAGTTAAAATAGCAAAAGAAGTTGCTAATAAGTCATTAGTGGCAACAATGATGACAAAAGAGATGGTCAATAGAGCCTATGAGACAACTCTAGCCGAGGGCGTTCGCTTTGAAAGAAGGTTATTCCATTCTATGTTCGCAACTAAAGACAAAGCTGAAGGAATGGCAGCGTTTGTAGAGAAAAGAAAACCAGAATTTAAAGATGAGTAATAGAAAGCTTGACGCTTTAATATTAAGTAAATATAAAGCCTAGCAATATAAAAAAAGGTTTAAAATGGCTAATTTATCTTCTTCCAAAAAAATGGTGAGAAAAATTACAAAAAGAACTGAGAGAAATAAAGCTCTTAGAACTAATTTAAGAACATATATTAGAAGATTTGAAGAAGCCGTTGCTTCAGGAGAATCCAATGAAGCGCAATTAGCTTTTAATATTGTTCAGCCAAAACTAATGAAACTTGCTCAAAAAGGTATAGTTCATAAAAAAAATGCATCTAGAAAGATATCTAGATTATCAAAAAAGTTAAAATCTCTAAATTAAAATCTCTAAATTAAAAAAAAGTAAAATTAATTCATTTTTTTTGTTGATTCATGTTGCATCATTCTTGACTCGAGGCTAGTGTTAATTTGTATTTTTTTTAGATTTTCAAAAAAAAACTCAAACAACATAACAATGTTGTTTCTCAGTATTGAAGGGTATTCTGTCTTGGAAGATAATAATTTTCAGCTTAATAAAATAAAAGAGGGATGGGAACGCTCTCTTTCTATATTAAGGGGTGAAATAGGCGAAGCAACATTTAAAAGTTGGTTCAAGAATATTCAATTTGGAGATTTTTCTGAAAGTAAATTAACTCTTTTTGTGCCAACAAGATTTATGAGAGACTGGATAGAAAATCATTATCTTGATCGTATTTTATCAATTCTTTCCAAAGAGTTGAGGGAAGTAAAATCAGTTGTTATCGATATTGCTTCAATTGATTTAGTAGATAATAAAGATAGATCTAAAGACAAAGAAAATAAAATTGGTGTTTCTGTGAAAGCATCCGAGTCATTATTAGATCATAATTCTGTTGGTGCACCTTTAGATGAAAGACTGTCCTTTGAAAATTTCGTAGTTGGTCCATCTAATGAGCTTGCATATGCAGCAGCTAGAAGAATTGCGGAAAGAAGGAATGTTTCTTTTAATCCATTGTTTTTATACGGAGGTGTGGGTCTTGGTAAAACTCATTTACTCCATGCCATGGCTTTAGAAATTAATAAAAACTGGCCTGAAAGGAAGGTTTTGTATCTTTCTGCAGAAAAATTTATGTATCAATTTATTAAGGCTTTAAGATTTAAAGATACCATGGCATTTAAACAACAGTTCAGATCTGTAGATGTTTTAATGATTGATGATATTCAATTTATTGCTGGAAAAGATTCTACACAAGAAGAATTTTTCCATACTTTTAATACACTAATTGATCACAATCATCAGGTGATAATTTCTGCTGATAGATCACCCGTAGATCTTGATGGGATTGAAGAAAGAATTAGATCAAGATTAGGATGGGGCTTAGTTGCTGACATTCACCCTTCAGATTATGAATTACGTCTTGGTGTTCTTCAATCTAAAGCAGAATCTCATGTTATAGAGAATTCTAACATTGTAATACCGGATAATCTTCTAGAATTTCTTGCACAGAGAATTGATTCCAATATTCGAGTCTTAGAAGGAGCATTGAACAGAGTTATTGCATATTCATCATTTGCTAATAGACCTTTAAGTACTGATATGGCTAAGGAAGTACTGAAAGATTTAATTAGAGCATCTCAAAGAAAGACTACAATTGATGACATACAACGAAAAGTTGCGGATTATTACAATCTTCGATTATCAGATTTATTATCTGCAAGAAGGTCAAGAACGATTGCAAGACCGAGACAAATTGCTATGTATTTATCAAAAATCTTAACCACTAGATCTCTTCCTGAAATTGGAAGAAAATTTGGTGGTAGAGATCATACAACAGTAATTCATGCTGTCAAAAAGATAGAAGATTTAAGAGTCGGTGATGTGGCAATTGACGAAGAGGTTGAAGTTCTTCGGAGATCTCTTGAAAATTGATTCTTAAGTGATTTTTCCTAGTTTTCTGCTATAATTTATTAGTGATTCGTAGATAATTTATTTATGTAAAACTAAGGAGTTATAATTTATGAAGATATCAGTTGAAAGAGATATTCTTCTTAAGAGTCTTAATCATATCCAAAGTGTTGTCGAGAGAAGAAACACTATTCCTATTCTTTCAAATGTAAAAATTATAGCAAGCAATGAAGGAATTTCTCTTACAGCTACTGATTTAGATCTTGAAATTATAGAAAACCTTGATAAAGCCAATACCATTGAAGATGGCAAAATTACTACATCTGCACATACACTTTACGATATTGTTAGAAAATTACCCGAAGGATCGTCATTAGATATTGTAACTAAAGATAATGATAAATTAGAATTATCATGTGGACAGTCAAATTTTGAACTATCCACTCTGCCAGTTGAAGATTTTCCTGAAATGTCTTCAGGTGAAATGCCTTGTAATTTTATTATAGATTCTGAAGAGCTTGCCAATATGATTGATAAATCTAAATTTGCTATCTCTACTGAAGAAACTAGATACTATCTTAATGGCATTTTCTTTCATGCAATAAATAATTCTTTAAGAAGTGTTGCCACTGATGGACATAGATTAGCGTGTATACAATCAAATTTACCAGAAGGCGCAGATGATATTCCAAGTATTATTATACCGAAGAAAACTATAGGCGAAGTTAGAAAATTAATTGAAGATATTGAAGGGAATATTAATTTATTTATTTCTGAAACCAAAATAAGATTTGAAGTAACAAATATTTCTCTAACATCAAAATTGATTGATGGAACTTTTCCTGATTATGAGAGAGTTATTCCTAAAACAAATACAAAAATTATGACTGTAAAGACACATGATTTTGCCTCTTCAATTGATCGTGTAGCAACAATTTCGTCTGACAAATCTAAAGCAGTAAAATTTGCGATTAATAATAATTCTTTAACATTAACTGTTATTAATCCTGATGCTGGTACAGCTGTTGAAAAAGTTGATGTTAGTTATGAAGCAGATGATTTAGAGGTAGGCTTTAATGCAAGATATTTGCTCGATATAGCTTCTCAAATATCTGGCGATACAATGACCTTTACTCTAGAGGACCCAGGAGCACCAGCTTTAATTAATGACTCTGCGCATGAAGATGCAACATATGTTTTGATGCCTATGAGGGTATGATAGGTTCATTTTAAATTGTCACAAGATACAAATATAGAAATTACTAATAAGAAAAAATCATTTGATCGAATTAAATTTTTAAAACTGATAAATTTCCGGTCACATTCTGATTTTAATCTAGAGCTATCTGGTAAACCAATTGCTATAATTGGTGACAATGGAGCTGGAAAAACAAATATTCTAGAAGCTATTTCTTTGTTGTCTCCTGGCAGAGGCTTAAGAAATTCAAAATTTTCTGAAATGGTTAAAGATGACAATATGTTACCTTGGGGAGTTAATTTTGAAATCTTATCAAATGACAAAACTTATCAAATTTCTTCAGGTTTAAAAGATAATCATAAAGGTAGAGATATTAAAATTAATGGTAAAAAAGTCTCCGGATCAAGTATTTTACCTGAAATTATTTTACTTTCATGGTTAACACCGTCTATGGATCAAATATTTAATGAAACACCATCTTATAGACGTAGATTTATTGATAGATTATGCGCTGTTTATGAAAAAAATCATACTAAGGATATTAAGATTTATGAGAAATTAATGGCTGAAAGAAATTCTTCATTTAAAAATAAAACTATTGATAATGTTTGGCTTGATGCTTTGGAAGATCAAATGTCAGAAGTATCAATATCAATAGCTGAAACAAGACTATCATTTGTTGGTAATCTTAATAAAGTTTTGGAGTCTAATTTAGATATTGTTTGGCCAAAAGCACATCTAGAGATTCATGGATTTGTGGAAAGCCTAGTTTCTTCTTGGAATAATGATAAGGCAAAAGAAATTCTTTGTGAAAAATTAAAAGGTAATAGGGAGAGGGATTTCTTTTCTAAACGCACTAATGAAGGTGTTCATAGAAGTGATTTATTTGTTACTGAAAGAAATAAGAAGATTGAAGCTAAGAAATGCTCTACCGGCGAACAAAAGTCTCTTTTGATGGGAATTATTTTATCCCATTTGGAACTTGTTTCAAATTATAAGTGTAGATACCCGGTTTTACTTTTGGATGAAGTGCTTGCTCATTTTGATAAAATCAGACGTAAATCTTTTTTTAAGCAAATTCAAGATATTGGCTCTCAAATTATTATGACTGGTACTGATATTTCTGTATTTGAGGACTTAGAAGAAATAGAAATTTATCATCTCAATAATAAAAAGATAATGGATATTCGATAGGAAATAAAATGGCAAAAAAAGAAAACAAAAAGAAAGCTAATAAAAAAATAAAAGAAGAAGATGATTATGGGGCAGAGTCTATTAAGGTCCTTAAGGGTTTAGAGGCAGTAAGAAAAAGACCTGGAATGTATATTGGAGATACGGATGATGGTACTGGCCTTCATCATATGGTTTATGAGGTGGTTGATAATTCTGTTGATGAGGCATTAGCTGGTCATTGTAAAATGATTTCGGTTATTTTAAATGCGGATGAATCAGTTACTGTTAAGGATGATGGCCGAGGTATACCAACTGAAATACATAAGGAAGAAGGTATTTCTGCTGCAGAGGTTATCATGACGCAATTACATGCCGGAGGAAAATTTGACCAAAATTCATATAAGGTTTCTGGAGGTCTTCATGGGGTTGGGGTTTCGGTTGTTAATGCATTATCAGAAAAATTAGATCTAACAATTAAGAGAGATGGAAAAGAACACGCAATGTCTTTTACAAATGGCGAAGCTTCCAAAGCCCTTAAAGCAGTGAAAGACTGTAAAGATGAAACAGGGACAGAAATTACTTTTTATCCATCAAAATCAGTTTTTACTATGACTGAATTTAGTCGTAGAACTCTAGAGACAAGATTGAGAGAAATGGCTTTTTTAAATTCTGGTATTTCCATTCATTTGGAAGACAAAAGAAAAGATGAACCTTGGGTCAAAACTATGTCTTATGAAGGAGGATTAGAGGAATATGTAAGACATATTGATCAAACAAGAAAATCTCTAATGGAAATCCCAATAAGCTTTACTGGTAGAAAGGATGAAATAGAAGTTGATGTCTCAATGTGGTGGAATGACAGTTATTATGAGACTGTAAATTGTTTTACAAATAATATTCCTCAAAAAGACGGTGGTACTCACTTAGCAGGATTAAGATCAGCATTAACACGAGTCGTAAATTCATATGCTCAAGAATCAGGTTTAACAAAAAAGGAAAATGTTCAACTTGTTGGAGAAGATATTAGAGAAGGTTTCACATGCGTTTTATCTGTAAAAGTTGCTGATCCTAAATTTTCCAGTCAAACAAAAGATAAATTAGTATCATCTGAGGTGAGGCCTGTTGTCGAAAGTTTAATCAATGATCTTTTATCTAATTGGTTTGAAGAACATCCCAGCGAAGCTAAGATAATTGTTGGAAAAGTCGTTGAAGCTGCATCTGCCAGAGAAGCAGCTAGAAAAGCTAGAGATCTTACAAGAAGAAAAGGAGCTCTAGACATTTCATCATTACCAGGGAAATTAGCAGATTGTCAGGAAAAAGATCCTGAAAAATGCGAAATATTTATTGTAGAGGGTGAGTCAGCCGGAGGTTCTGCGAAGCAAGGTAGAGATAGGTCTACACAAGCGATTCTTCCTTTAAAAGGTAAGATTATAAATTGTGAAAAAGCAAGATTATCAAAAGTGCTTTCTTCCAATGAAATAGCGACTTTAATTACAGCTTTAGGCGGAGGTATCGGCAACTCTTCAAATGAAATTGATCAAGATGATGAAAGTTTCAAGACTGATAAACTAAGATATAAGAAAGTAATTATAATGACTGATGCGGATGTAGATGGTGCCCATATCAAGACATTGCTTTTAACTTTCTTCTATAGACAAATGAGGCCATTAATCACTGATGGTTGTTTATATATAGCTCAGCCTCCTTTATATAAAGCAAAAAAAGGTAATTCAGAAACTTATTTAAAGGACGATGACGATTTAGAAAACTATCTTATAGATTCAGGCATTAACGATTCTTCTTTTATATTAAATACAGGAGAGGTTATAGCTTCAAATGATTTAATTGACTTGGTAACCAAAAGTAGAAATTTTAAAAAATTAATAAATTCTTTACCTAAAAAATATAACCAAGGATTTGTTGAGGCGGTTTCCATTAGTAGTGCTTTCAAACAGCCTATCGAAATCTCTGATAAAGTTTTAGCAGAAATATCAAATAGGCTAACAAAAAAATATAGTGATATTGATGCTGATTGGAAAGCTAGTTACGATGACGAAAATGGTCTCATGGCTTCAAGGGAAGTTAGAGGAGTTAGTGAAAATATGAGTATTGGTAGAGGTTTATTTGATTCTTCAGATTCGAGAAGGCTTGAAAAAATATCTAATGATATAAAACAATTTTTTCCATTTGTAGATAAGGAATCTTCTAATATTTTTGAAAGAGATGGAAGAAGCTACATAATTAATGGACCAATTGATTTAATAGAATCAATCTTTATAGAAGGAAGAAAAGGATTACAAATACAACGTTACAAAGGTTTGGGTGAAATGAATGCTGAACAGCTTTGGGACACAACTTTAGATCCAGAATCTAGAAGACTTTTACGTGTAAAGATTGATTCTGGAGTTGATAATAGTGGTATATTTGCCGATCTCATGGGAGATGAGGTAATAAAAAGAAGAGAGTTTATCCAAGACAGTATTGAGTCAGGTGATTTAGTGGCAAATTTAGATATATAGGTTCTAGCCTTCTATTTGTGGGATAACTTTTATTAATTTTTTAATTACATCTTCAGAAGATGTATTAGGTTTTATAAAATCAACAAATTCCGCATTCTTATTAGCAATAAATATAATATCTAAGTGATTAACAGAGTAATTGTCGGGCATATCAATGTTATTTTCTTTTTTAAAATATACTTTCCAATCTGAGGTAACTTTATTTATCTCTGAAATTGTGCCTGTTAAACCAATTATTTCATCATGAAAAGCATTAACATAATTTGATAAAATTTCTTCATTGTCACGTTCTGGGTCCACTGTAATAAAAAGAGGAGTAATTTCTTCATTCTCTAATTTATCTAGAACATTTGCCATGGTCAGTAATGTAATAGGGCAAACATCAGGACAATATGTAAAACCAAAATATATTAGCATAGGATCTTGATTTTCCATTGTATCAAAAATTTTTCCATCATGAGTTCTTAATCTAAAGTGACCACCAGGTATTCCTTCTTGGTTTTCAACTTCTGTAACAACTTTACCCTGGTTATAGCTTCTATTTGAAGAAATGAAAAAAGTTCCAAAAAGGTATAATACAAAAGATATTAAAGCAGCAGCTAATAAAATTAAAAAATATTTTTGAAACATGTAGATGTATGTATAATAAGAATGTAATAAAATCCATTAATTTCAATAATAAGGTAAAAAAATGAAAAAATTTCTGATAGTGAGTTTTTTGATATTATTTTTTATTCCTTTTATTTCTATCAATGCTCAATATGGAGGCTTTAATGATAGTCCTTTTAAGGAAGGAGCCCTTGTAACGGCTGTTAAAACGGGTAGACTTCAAGATTTAGTTTCGGCATTAAATTCTGGAGCTTCTATTAATGAAAGAGATTTTGACGAAGTACCGGCATTGTTACTTGCCATTGAGCGCTCAAGAGTAGATATGGTATTATTTTTGTTAGAGCAAGGTGCAAGAGTTAATATGAAAGATCAAGAAAATCGGACCGCTCTATCTCTTGCTGTATTTAAGGATGATCCCAACTTAATAAAAACATTAATAAGTTATGGGGCTGATCCGAATAAATTAGGACCAAATCGTCAAACTCCACTAATAATTGCTTCAAGAGAAGGTAAATTTAATTCTGTTAAGGCCTTATTGGAGGGTGGTGCATATCCTGATGATACTGATTTAACTGGAAGAACAGCACTTGATTGGGCAAAATCTAAACGATTTAAAAGAATTGAAATATTGTTGATTGAAAATGGAGCTTATAATAATTAGAAATACAAATTAATTATTCTGCTGCAATGTTCCTACTAAAATTATGCTTGAAATTTATTTCTTTTAAGAACTGAAGTCCTTCATCAGCTATATCATCACCAACCATTCGATCTCCCTCTTCTTTTAATTCATCAAGATCAACATATAATGAATAAAAATCTTTTGTTCGATCAGTAATAATACCAGCCTTGAAAAGAGTTTTAACAAGTACTCTAAAGATATCAGTCGATTCCCTCATTCTTTCTCGTCTATCATCATCAGTTATGATTTCAGTAAGCTCATCAAGTACTTGTTTCCAATTAAGACCAAATTGATCATATATAATTTTCTTCTGTTCAGGGTTTACAAGATTAAATAATAAAATTTGAAAACAATTTGCCGCCCAATCCTCTATCATATTCTGTTCATTCTCATCTAATTTGGGAATAGTTTTGTCAGCCCATATTTTTCCAAATTTATGATGAAAAGCTTCATCAGTCATAACTAATTGCATTAACCTAACCAAAACCGGGTCATAACTGTGTTGATAAATTGTTGCAAAAGCTCCCATAGCTAATCCCTCTACTAGAATTTGCATTCCAACAATTTTTTTGTAGACCTCTGGTGCATTTACTAATTCACTTAGCAAATCACCAAGAGTTTGCCCAACTGGGAGTGGCTTACCCCATCTAGAATTGATATATTTAGCAAAACCTGTAACATGTCTAGCCTCTTCTCTTGCTTGATTTGCGGCATATTCTTGTGCTCCTTGATCTTTCAATATGTGACAGAGACTTGCTGATAAATTTAAAGCTCCTTGCTCTCCATGAAGAATTGCTGACATCTGCCACCTGAAACTCTCATTGGCAAGTTTAATCTTAGATTTTTTATCCAATTTCATTACAGATGGGCACTGTAATTCTGGGAGAAATTCTTCAGGCATAAGTAATTTATTTTCGACATCAAAGTTCTCTGAAAAATCAATATATTTTGTATCTAGAGGATCCCAGAAGTGAGCATGAGTATCTGAAATTATCTTATCAAAATCACTCGATCGTTGTTCATATCTATCTACTTCTATCATTGATGCAAAGTCATCTGGTGCTACAGCTTCATAAGCAGCATTCTTTGTAATTTGATCAGATTTTTTCAATTTTTTCTCCATAGTGGTTTATTATTTAATAATTATTAGAACAATTAACAAATAGATTCAAGTATTTGAAATTAGATATAATTTAGAAGTCCTTCAATTATACAAGCAAATAAAAGTAAGCCTAGCTGAATAAAAGAAGCAAAAAAATTAGACATAGCATTTTTTTTAGTTGTTTCTAATACAAGAACTATGCTTCTCCAAAAGAAATAAAGACCTCCAACAAAAACAAAAATTAGATAGATTATACCCATATTGAATAATAACGGAACAAATGAAATCAAAACTAATAAAACAGTTTGAGAAAGAATGACATAAGAAGAGCTTTTTGCCCCAATCAGGTTTGGAAGCATTGGTATTTTTGCTTTAGCATAATCTTCTTCTATAGCTATTGCTAAACTCCAGAAATGTGGTGGCGTCCAAAGGAAAAGAATTAAAGAAAGAATTATTGCTGAAACTGATAGCATTGGATTTACTGCCGCTGAGCCTGCAAGCACAGCAAAACTTCCAGCAAGACCTCCTATAACTATATTATATATACTCGATCTTTTTAAAACTACTGTGTAAATATAGCCATAAAATAGAGCTCCTAATAACAAATAAATTGCGGTTGCTATATTTAAATAATATGCAGCTAATAATAGAGAAAAAACCAGTAGTGCAAAGAATCCGATTAACCAGGAAATTTCTGTTTTAAAAAAACCTGTGGCAAATGGTCGCTGAGATGTTCGAGGCATTAATTTATCGAGATCTTTTTCATAAAATTGATTAAAAGCACTAGAGCTCGCTGAGGATATAAAAGTACAAAATATCAAAATTAAAAACTGATTTAGTGTGAAAGAATTGTCGTAAGGCATAATAAAAACCCCAGAAACTGCACATAATGTTATTGTTAAGCTAATTCTAACTTTAAAAATTTCAATGATTTTTTTTACAGATGCAAACATATTAGTTTTGAGTTTTATTTTTTTTATCCAATTCTATGAACAATCTATTATATTAATAAATCTATTTCCACAATGACCTAATTCAAATATAGCTCTTATCTTGACTTTAAACTGACTATAAGTAATTTGTCTCTTGAATATAAAAACAATATTTATTATCTGTTATTAGATAAGATTTTTTTACAAAGGAGCTTACCCTAAATGATCGCTTTCGTAATGTTTCTTGTAGTTCTTGGGTCAATAGTTTTTCATCTTTTAAGCCCTTGGTGGTGGACACCAATTGCTTCAAATTGGGGTGGAATAGACTCAATACTCCAACTTACTTTTGCTTTGACCGGATTTGTTTTTGCAGCAGTTATTGGTTTTATGATTTATTGTATTTATAAATTCAGAAAAGTTCCTGGCAGGAGGGGGGCATATGAACCGGAAAGTAAAACTACTGAGATAACTCTTACAGCTGTAACTACAGTTGGAATTATTGCTCTCTTAGCCCCGGGTTTAGTTGTTTGGGATGAATATGTTAGTCCTCCAGATAATGTTGTTCCGATAGAAGTTATGGGTCAACAATGGTATTGGAGCTTTAGATTACCTGGCGAAGACGGTATACTGGGTACTAGTGATGCTAGAAATATAAATGATGAGAATCCATTTGGAATGAATCCAAATGATCCAAATGGTCAAGATGATGTTTTAATACAGGGCGATGATCTTCACCTATTAATTGACCAGCCTGTTAAAGTTTTATTGCGATCTATTGATGTTCTGCATAACTTTTATGTGCCTCAATTTAGAGGGAAAATGGATATGGTTCCAGGAATGATTACATATTATTGGTTTACTCCTGAAAAGTCAGGAGAGTACGAAATACTTTGTGCAGAGCTATGTGGTGTTGGTCATCATGCAATGAGAGGATTTGTTTCTGTTGATGATGAGTCAAATTATAATGAATGGTTATCTGAACAAATGACATTTAAGGAGTCGATTGAGTCCGCGTCTTTAAATGTTAACAAATTTGCGGCAAATAAATAATATAGAAAGAGGTAAGAAATGTCTGATGCTATAATACCAGAAAGAGAAGTTGAAGAGCAGGATCTTTATCATGCTAAGAGTTGGTGGACTGAAAAGGTTTTTTCCCAAGATGCAAAAATAATAGGTATACAATATTTTTGTACAGCAACCGCAATTGCTCTAATTGGTCTTGTTTTATCATGGATTATGAGAATGCAGATTGGCTTTCCTGGCCTAGCTCTAATAAGTGAAGGTTTTTATTATCAGGCCATAACTATGCATGGCATGATTATGGTTGTTTATTTCTTAACAGCTCTTTTTTTAGGAGGTTTTGGTAACTATTTAATACCACTTATGGTTGGTGCAAGAGATATGGTTTTTCCTTATCTGAATATGATAAGTTATTGGACCTTTTTATTAGCTTGTTTAGTTTTAGTCGCCAGCTTTTTTACTCCCGGAGGCCCAACTGGTGCTGGATGGACTTTATATCCACCTCAGGCAATTTTAGGAGGAACACCGGGTCAAGAAAGTGGAATTATTCTTATGTTAATTTCTCTCTCAATTTTTATAGTTGGCTTCACAATGGGTGGTTTGAATTATATCGTAACCATACTCCAAGCAAGAACTAGAGGAATGACACTTATGAGAATGCCTCTGGCAGTTTGGGGCATTTTTACCGCAACTGTTTTAGCTATGTTTGCTTTCCCAGCGCTTCTTGTTAGCGCAATAATGATGATCTTAGATAAAACACTCATGACAAGTTTTTTTATGCCATCTTTGGTCGAAATGGGTGAACAATTAAGTTACGGTGGTGGAAGTCCCATTCTTTTCCAGCATTTATTTTGGTTCTTTGGTCATCCCGAAGTTTATATTGTTGCTCTTCCCGCTTTTGGAATTGTTTCTGATGTTCTTTCTGTTCATTCAAGAAAAAATATTTTTGGTTATCGTATGATGGTTTGGGCAATAGTAGCAATTGGAGCTCTAAGTTTTATCGTATGGGCACATCACATGTATGTTAGTGGAATGCACCCCTATTTTGGATTTTTCTTTGCTACAACAACATTAATAATAGCCGTACCCACAGCAATAAAAGTTTATAATTGGGTATTAACTCTTTGGAAAGGTAACATAACATTAACTGTTCCAATGCTTTTCTGTATCTCTTTTATAATAACTTTTTTGAATGGCGGTTTGACTGGTCTATTTCTTGGAAATGTCATAGTAGATGTACCTCTTTCCGACACATATTTTGTCGTAGCTCATTTTCACATGGTAATGGGTATAGCACCAGTTCAGGTTGTTTTTGCAGCCATTTATCATTGGTTTCCTCTTATGACAGGTCGTATGTATAATGAAACCCTTGGACAACTGCATTTTTGGTTTACTTTCTTAGGTTCTTACCTAATTTATTTCCCAATGCATTATATTGGTCTAATTGGTGTTCCTAGAAGATATTATGAGATGGGTCAAACAGAGGCTTTATATACCTCGTCTGCCGCAGATTTGAATATTTTTATAACTTTGACTGCACTCGTTACAGGATTTGCACAAATCTTTTTCTTCATAAATATGTTTTGGAGTAGAAAATACGGAGTTCCAGCAGAAAAAAATCCTTGGCAAGCCAATTCACTTGAATGGAGAACGCCCTCTATGCCTCCAGGGCATGGAAATTTTGGTAAAGAGCTTCCAGTTGTTTATCGTTGGCCTTATGATTTTAATGTTCCAGGCGCAAAAGATGATTTTGTTCCTCAGGATGTACCCAATTCAGATGTTGAGTTAGCGGAAGGCTATGAAGGCACAGAGATTAAGGCTGAAAGAACATGAGCATTTTTGAAACTTTAGCGCAAAAACCTTGGTTACCTTCTCAAGAGAAGAAGGATAATCTTCATATGGGAAAATCTTTTGAATTCGATTCTTCAAGAGTTGCGCTTATTTGTTTTCTTGCATCAATAACTTCGCTATTCTCTCTCTTTTTTGTTGCTTATGTAGGTAGAATGGCTTACGGCGATTGGAGAGTTCTGCCTGAACCTCCTCTTTTGTGGATTAATACTGTTGTATTGATAATAAGTAGTATTTTATTTCAAAAAGCTAAAAATTTATCTAATAAATTCATATTTACAAATGCAAAGTATTATCTCATGGCTGCAGGATTATCTGCGATATTATTTATTGTAGGTCAATTTACAGTATGGAATGAATTAGCTTCTTACGGTTATTTTGTTGACTCAAACGCCTCATTTGCCTTCTTTTATATGTTAACTGGTTTGCATATGGTTCATATGTTAGGCGGACTTGTCGTTTGGACATGGTCAATGACTCAAATATTTAAAACAGATCTTTCATACAGAAAATTGAAATCAACTATCGGTTCAACAGCAATTTATTGGCATTATTTACTTGCTGTCTGGTTAGTCTTATTTTGCATTCTATTAGTTACATAATTATTTGGGAGTAATTATTAATGAGTGACACTTCAACAACATCAATTAAACCATTACCTGATGGAATGGAAGGATTAACACACGATTGGGCATCAGATCAAAGAGCATTTAAAGGTGTTCCTTGGGGAAAAGCTATGATGTGGATATTCCTTTTAAGTGATACATTTATATTTAGTTGTTTTCTTATTAGTTATATGACTGCTAGATGGTCAACGGTTGTTCCATGGCCTAATTCTAGTGAAGTTTTTGCTCTTACTGTAGGTGGTGTAAGTGTGCCCCTGCTTCTCATCGCAATTATGACCTTCATTTTAATTACCAGTAGTGGAACTATGGCTATGGCAGTTCGAAGTGGATATCAAAAGAAAAGAAAGCAAACTGCTATATTGCTCTTAGTAACAGCTATATTGGGCGCTTCATTTGTTGGGATGCAGGCTTTTGAGTGGACAAAATTAATATCAGAAGGTGTAAGGCCGTGGGAGAATCCTTTTGGTGCGCCACAATTTGGTTCAGTATTTTTTATGGTTACTGGTTTTCACGGTTTTCATGTCTCTATAGGTGTGATCTTCTTATTTATAAATGTAAAAAAAGTTTGGAGAGGAGACTATGACTCTGGAAAGAGAGGTTTTTTCACTTGGCAAAAAGGAAGATATGAAATCGTTGAAACACTTGGGCTTTATTGGCATTTTGTCGATTTAGTTTGGGTATTTATTTTTGCATTTTTCTATCTTTGGTGAGGTAACATATGGCTACGGAAGGACAAGAACACCCTATTAGTGTTTATTTAAAAATTTGGATACTACTTTTTGTCTTAAGTATCTTTTCTTATATGGTGGACTTTTATCAATTGCAAGGGTGGCTGAGATGGAGTCTAATTTTAGTTTTCATGTTTCTAAAGGCTGGTTTTATTATGGCTATTTTTATGCATATGGTTTGGGAAAGAATGGCATTAGTTGTTGCCCTGTTGTCTCCTATGATTGCTGTCTTAGTCTTTATAGCAATTATGGGATACGAGTCTGATTACACGCAATCTGCAAGAGATGTATTTTTTGATGATGGAAAGCCGGATAAAGTTTGGGCTGTTCCGCATGGAGCTCATAAAGCTGAGCATCATGATGGAGCTCATTCAGCCGGAGAAGCTCATTAAGTTATATAATGTTTAATGTAAAAATATGCGATTATTTTAATTTTGCACTAGTATTTATATGTTTGCTTTTTTCATTAAGCTTATATTCTAAAGATTCACAAAATACTCCTGCATATATTTTGAACATGAAAGAGATTGCTGAAAAGGGTAATTCAGATGTTCAATATAATTTAGGCTTGATTTATTCTAATGGTGAGGGTGTTAAGAAGGATCTAGAAGAAGCCATATATTGGTTTAAGGAATCGGCATCGTTAAATAATGTTTTAGCTGAATATAAACTTGGTTATATTTATGATAATGGTTTAGGTGTCCAAAAAGATTCAATAAAAGCTTATAAATATTATCTCAGTGCAGGTCAAAAAGGTAACGCTGATGCACAATATAATTTAGGTATTTTTTATCGATTAGGTATAGGCGTTAATCAGGATTTTCAAGAATCTTTAAATTGGTATAAATTGGCTTCAAAACAAGGGCATACCGCTGCACAAAATAATCTAAGCCTTCTTTTTGAAGAGGGGATAGCAACTAGGCAAGATATCTTAGATGCGATAAAATTCTATAGATGTGGCAATTAGGAAAAAAATTATGAAATCAGCAATAGTATTAGTACTTGTATTTCTTTTTGGTTTTATCACTACATTAATGTTCTTTGGTAGTTGATATTTAATTATTAAGCTATTATTAAACATTCTTTGGCTCAAAAAAGAGGATTAGAATGTCAATAAAATCAGATAAAGATCTTATAACAATTTCGACCTTGAAACGACTAAAAGAAAAAGGTGAAAAATTTGCCTGTTTAACTGCTTATGAAGCAACTATAGCAGAAAAAATAAGTAATGCAGGAGTGGAGGTAATTCTTGTAGGTGATAGTCTAGGTATGGTTGTACAGGGCCATGAAAGCACACTTCCAGTAACCATGGAGCACCTAATTTACCATTTAAAATGTGTTGTTAGAGGTAATATTAATTCTCATATTATGGCCGATATGCCCTTTATGAGTTATTCAACTGATCATTTAGCTTTGGAGAATGCTACCAAACTTATGCAAAATGGAGCACATTCGATAAAAATTGAAGGAGGAACCTGGATTTGTAAATTAACCTCAATTCTTGCAGAGAGAGGTATTCCTGTTTGTGCCCATATGGGCTTAACACCTCAATCAATCAATAGAATTGGCGGGTATTTTGTTCAAGGAAGAGATGTAAATAAGAAAAAAAATATGATTGAAGAAGCTAAAGCCTTGGAAGATGCTGGTGCAGCAATGATATTATTAGAATGTGTTCCCGATGATTTGACGGCTGATATACTAGAAACAATTACCGTACCTGTGATTGGTATAGGGGCAGGTCAAAGAACAGATGGCCAGATTATGGTAATACATGATTTATTAGGTATATCATGTTTAGAAAAACCTCCTAAATTTGTTAAGGATTTTTTAAAGAATTCATCAAGCATTGAGGAAGCGATATCTAATTACTCTAAAAGCGTTAAGAATAAATCATTTCCCTCAGATGATCATACCTTTTTTTAAATGAAAATTTTTGAAACAGAAAATGACATTAAAGGTAATTATCTAAACGATAAAGGTTTAAACTTAATTCCAACTATGGGTAATCTGCATGAGGGCCATTTAAGTCTTATTAAAAAATCTAAAAGTTATAATGGTAAAACTATAGTATCTATTTTTATTAATCCTCTTCAATTTGGGCCAAATGAAGATTTTAAAAATTATCCTAGAACTGTAGTTTCGGATATTAAAAAATTAAAAAAAATTGATTGTGATTATGCTTTTATTCCTCAAGATAATTTTGCTAAAGAATTAAAATTAATAAAAGCACCTTCAATTTCAAAGAAATTATGTGGAAAAAATAGACCAGGGCATTTTGATGGCGTTTTAACAATAATTAATAAAATTTTTTCTGTTATCCTTCCTACGCATGCTTTTTTTGGTTTAAAGGATTATCAACAATTTATATTAATAAGAGAATTTACAAAAAATTACTTTCCTGGAATTAAAATTATTGGATTACCTATTATTAGAGAGAAAGATGGACTTGCGATGTCTTCACGCAATAATCTTTTAACTAAAGATGAAAGAAAAATTGCACCAAATATTTATGAAAATCTTAGATGGATAAAAAATAATAGAAAGGAATTTACAATACCCGAACTAATAAAAATATCATCTGAAAAACTAGAGCGACATAATATTCAAATAGATTATTTAGGTATCTTTGATAAGAAAAGTCTCAAGGAAGCTAAAAATTTTGAAGAGGGCGCTTTGATTGCTGTTGCTGCTAAATTAGGTAAAGTAAGATTAATTGATAATATTATTCTTGATAAGAGTGAGAATTAAAATTCCTATAATGCAACCAATGCAAGTGTAAGAAATGTTAGAAGTCCAAGTACTATTATTATTATAACAAATTTCATTTTATTTTGGTGGAGCTAGGCGGGCTCGAACCGCCGACCTCTTGCATGCCATGCAAGCGCTCTCCCAGCTGAGCTATAGCCCCTCTAGCCTTCTTCTTTATTTTTTTTAACTGAACCAATAACATCTTCAACTGAGTCATCATCGTTATTATCAAGAAATTCATTATCATCATGATCATCATCAATTTCTTCATCTATATCAAACTCTTCAAGTTCATCAATATTAGAGTCTGAATCTTCTGAATCATCACTAAAGTTATCATCCTCAATTTCAGTGATTGACTCTTCCTCATTATCGTCAAGTATCTCGATATCAGAATCAACATTATCAACATCTTTAACTTCATCTGCTTCAGAAGCTTCTGAAGTCTTTTTATCATCATTTTCAACAATAATTTCTTCTGTTTTTTCTTTTTCTAAATTCTCAGTATTTATTATTTCTAATTGTTCACCAGTATAAGGACTTATTACAGGTTCCTTATTTAAGTCATAGAATTTCTTGCCTGTAGTAGGGCAAATCCATTTTTTGCCAAGTTTCTCTTTTTCCAATTGAACACCTATTTTTAAACTGATTTGCCATGAACAAATCTTACTGTCAAAGTTAATTATTAATTTTAAATCTAATAAACAATAAAGCTAATAATATGATATAAAAATTAACAAATGAAATCTATAAGCAGTAAAAAATTAAAAGGCAACATCTTAATTCCTGGAGATAAATCTATTTCGCATAGATTAGTTATTTTATCTTCAATTGCTATTGGTCATAGTAATATTAAAGGAATTCTGAAAAGTGATGATATTATGAAAACTATTGGGGCTATGAAAAATTTTGGTGCTTCAATTGAATTTACAAATCCACTTAATTGCTCAATTAAAGGTGTGGGTCTAGGGGGTTTATTAGAACCTAATTCAGCGTTGGATTTTGGTAATTCTGGTACTTCAGCTAGACTAATAATGGGCTTATCTGCATCTCATCCTATCACAACTATATTTGTTGGTGATAAATCTTTATCGATAAGACCAATGAATAGAGTTCTAAAACCTTTAGTTAATTTTGGTTCTAACTACTCATTAAGAAAAGATAATTATTTACCTGCAATACTGAAAGGTTCAGATAATCCAATTCCTTTTAGCTTTGAATTGGGCGAGCCATCAGCCCAGATTAAATCTGCAGTCCTTTTAGGTGCATTAAATACTCCTGGAATAACTACAGTGAAGGATAAATTTAATACAAGAGACCATACTGAGAGACTGTTAGGGCTATATGGGGCAAATATTAATATTACTAAAAAAAGAAATGTAAAAGAAATTTCAATAAAGGGAGTTAATGAACTTAAAGGATTAGATTTGAGTGTTCCTGGTGACCCATCCTCTGCTTTATTTCCAATTATAGCGGCATTGATTTGTAAAAATTCAGACATAATGGTCAAAAATGTTCTAATAAATCCTACTAGAGATGGTGCATTTAAGGTTTTAAAAGATATGGGTGCTGATATAAGTTTTTTAAATCACAGAATTATGGCAGCAGAAGAAGTTTGTGATATTAGAGTCAAGTCAAGCAATTTAAAAGGAATTGATATCCCAAGGAGACTTGCTCCAACGATGATAGATGATTACCCAATTCTTGCAGTTGCAGCTTCTATGGCTAAAGGTAAAACTTATTTTAAAGGGATTAATGAGCTTAGATTTAAAGAGAGCGATAGATTTGCTGGAATCCTGAATCTATTAGAAAAAAATGGGGTAAGAGTTGAATCTAAAAAAGATACAATAATTATTCATGGAAAATGTGAATTAAAAAAAGGTGGAATTAAAATAGAAACAAATTTAGATCATAGGATGGCTATGTCAGCCCTAATCATGGGGTTAGTATCTAAAAATGAAGTAAAGATTGATAATTCTGAAACTATAAAAACAAGTTTTCCAACTTTTTATAAAGTTATGATTAAAATTGGTGCTAAGTTATCAAAAAAATAAAATAGATGAGAAAAATTTGACTATAGTTATCGCAATAGATGGACCTGCAGGGTCAGGAAAAGGAACAATAGCAAAAAAAATCTCTTCTTTTTATAATTTTCCACATCTTGATAGTGGTATTTTGTATCGATCAGTTGCTTATCTGTGTCATCTAAGTGGTCAAAAGATTTTTGACGAGAAAACAGTTCTGAAATATGCTGAGAATCTTAACCTTGATGAAATCGATATTGATAAATTAAGAACAGAGGAAATAGATCAAATTTCTTCAAAAATTTCTTCTTTTAGCGCTTTAAGAGAGACCCTGAAGATATTTCAACTGAATTTTAAGAAAATTCATAGTGATAAAACAGGTATTGTTGTTGATGGAAGGGACATAACTACAGTAATTTTTCCCGATGCTGAGATAAAATTTTATATAACAGCATCTCTAAAAGATAGAGCAAATAGGCGTTTTGAGGAATTAGTATTAAATAATCCAAAAATAGATAAAAAACTTGTAATAAAAGAATTGCAAAAAAGGGATCAAAGAGATATGGAAAGGAGCACCGCACCTTTAAAAATTGCAAAAGATGCGATAATAATTGATACTACTGATTTAAAAATAGAAGAGGTAAATTCAATAGTGCAAAGGGAAATTGAAAAGGTAGTAAAGTAAAAGGAGTAATGCTTGTCTAATATAACCGAAACACAACAAGATAATGTCGTACAAGATAGTGTAACAAAGGAGTTTGCTAAACTTTTAGAGGAAAGTTTTGAGATCAATCAAATTAACGAAGGTAAGATTGTTAAAGGAACTGTAATATCAATTGAATCTGATTTAGTAATTGTTGATGTAGGTTTAAAGACTGAAGGAAGAATTTCATTAAGTGAATTTTCTTCGAATGATGGTACTCACGGGCTTGAGATTGGTGATCAAGTTGATGTCTATTTAGAAAGAATTGAGAATGCATTGGGAGACGCAGTTCTATCTAGAGATAAAGCTAAAAGAGAAGAAAATTGGTTTAAACTCGAAGAAGATCAAAAGAATAATGTAATTATCGAAGGTATTATTAATGGAAAAGTTAGAGGAGGTTTTACGGTTGATATTGATGGAACCCAAGCTTTTCTTCCAGGTAGCCAGGTTGATGTAAGACCAGTTAAGGACATAAGGCCATTTATGAACACTCCTCAGTCCTTTCATATACTTAAGATGGATAAAAAGAGAGGAAATATAGTAGTCTCAAGAAAATCTGTCTTATCTGACAATAGTTCTATTGATAAATCTGAGATTCTTAATAATTTAAATGATGGTCAAGAAGTTGAAGGTATTGTTAAGAATATAACTGATTATGGTGCGTTTGTAGATTTAGGTGGTGTTGATGGTTTACTTCATGTAACAGACATATCTTGGAAAAGAATTAATAAGCCTTCCGAAGTAATAAATATTGGCGATAAAGTTAAGGTTAAGATTCTTAAAATTATTAAAGAGGATATGAAAATATCTCTTGGTATGAAACAGCTATTAGATGATCCATGGGTAGATTCAGAAAATAAATATATTGTAGGTAATAAATATAAAGGTTTAGTTACCAATATGGCAGATTATGGTGCATTTGTAGAAGTTGATGGCGGACTTGAGGGTTTAGTTCATGTTTCTGAAATGAGTTGGGTTTCTAAAGTTCAGAAACCAGAAAATTATGTTTCAATAGGTGATGAATTAGAAGTTATGGTGCTAGAAATAGATACTGATAAAAAAAGATTATCCCTTGGCATTAAACAGTGTGTAGATAATCCATGGGAAAATTTTGCTCAGAAAAATCCTATAGGTACTGTTCTTAAGGGCAATATTCAAAACATAACTGACTTTGGTATTTTTGTTCAAGTTGAAGAAGGTCTTGATGGCCTTGTACATTTATCAGATATAGATTGGAAAGTCCCAGGAGAAATCGCAATTAAAGAATATAATGTAGGACAAGAAATTGAAGCAAAAATTCTAGATTTTGAAATTGATAAAGAAAGAATTTCGCTAGGAATAAAACAAATAAATGATGATCCAATAGGTGATGTTGACCTCAAGAAAGGTTCAGTAGTAACATGCACTGTAATTAGTTCTGCTAAAGGTGGCATTGATGTTGAAATTGGCGAAGGTTTTCCTGCATTTATAAAAAGAAATGATTTATCTATGGATAAATCTGAACAAGATCCATCAAGATTCGAAGTTGGACAAAAAGTAGATGCAAAAATTATGAATTTTGATAAAAAATCGCGTAGAGTAACATTGTCAATTAAGGCACTTCAAATTTCTGATGAAAAAGAGGCCATTAAGCAATATGGATCAAAAGACTCAGGAGCTTCTCTAGGGGATATTTTAGGAGAAGCCTTTGACAAAAATTCAGAAACACAGGATGATGAAATTACTGAAAACAATAAAGAATAATGATTAAATCTCAATTAGTTAAAAAATTAGTAGGTAAAAACCCACATTTAATTCAAAAAGATGTAGAAAACATAACATCGCTTGTCCTTGAAGCAATAACATCGACCTTGGAAAATAATGGGAGAATAGAGATTAGAGGCTTTGGTTCTTTATCAGTACGAACGAGAAAATCAAAGAATGGAAGAAACCCAAGAACTGGAGAGAGTGTTTTTGTTCCAGAAAAAAAAGCCCCTATTTTTAAATCTGGAAAAGGTTTGAGGGATAGACTAAACTATAAAGCATAATGAACCAGGTTTTTTTGAACCCCATTATTGTTGCAATTGATAAAAATTCTGAAAATGAGGCTTATGAACTTTCAAAAGAACTTCGAGGACATATAGGAGCAATTAAGCTTGGTTTAGAGTATTTTGATACATACGGCCCTGAAGGAATAATAAAAATACAAAATTTAGATATTCCAATTTTTTTAGATTTAAAAATTCATGATATTCCACAAACTGTAAAAAAAACTATTAATACACTCTCCTCTTTGAAGCCAGCAATATTAAATGTCCATGCTCTAGGAGGAAAAAAGATGATGAAATGCGCATTGGAGGCAATATCTCAAAGTTCACCTGAAACTAACCTAATAGCAGTTACTATTTTGACTAGTTTAGATAATGATGATTTAAGTATGATGGGAATAGATATTTCGGTAAAAAATCTTGTATCTAATCTTGCGAAGCTAGCCAAAGAAACAGGTTTATCAGGTGTGGTATGTTCATCAGAAGAAATACAAATGGTAAGAGAATCCTGTGGAAAAAATTTCAAAATTATCGTACCAGGTATTAGACCTAAGGGATCTGATAAAGATGATCAAAAAAGAGTAATGACGCCAAAAGAGGCAATTATACTTGGTGCAGACCACCTAGTTATTGGAAGACCAATTACTGATTCTAAAGACCCTAAAAATACTGTTATAGAAATTGTAAATTCTATTAAATGATAAAAAAAATCAAAATATGTGGGATTAAAGACCCTAAGGATATTTCAGTATGTAATGAATTAGGTATTGATTTTATAGGATTTAATTTTGCTGATGTAAGTCCAAGAAAAATCAAACCAAGCTATGCAAAAAGAAATAATTTATCTAGCTATTGTGGAAGAGTTGAAAGAGTTGCAGTTTTTGTAGACCCATCTGATAGTTATATCGATGAAAGTATAAAATCTATTAATGCAACGTATATCCAATTACATGGTAACGAAAGTATCAAGAGATGTTATGATATAAAAAATTTATTCAATTTACCTATCATAAAAGCATTCGGAGTTAATAACACTAAGGATCTTGATAATGCTGTTCTTTATGAAGATATAGTCGATTACTATTTATTCGATACAAAACCTACTAATAAAGATAAAGGCCAAAAAGGTGGCTTAAATAAAGTTTTTAGTTGGGAAATTCTCAATAGCTGGAAAGGTAAGGATTTTTTCCTCGCCGGAGGAATTAATATCAATAATATTCAATCTGCAATAAATGATACTAATGCTTCTTGCATAGATATTTCTTCTGGAGTTGAAAGAGTGCTAGGTGTAAAAGATAGCTATATGATAAAGGAATTATATAAAGAATTTAAAGCATTGGTGTAATTATGAAAAAAAATTCATATAAATTAGGACCAGATTCAGATGGCAATTTTGGTTTATTTGGCGGACGATATGTTGCTGAAACATTAATGCCTCTAATAATTGAACTTGAGAGAGCTTATTCAGATGCTTTAATTGATCAGGTTTTCAGAAATGAGATTAAACAATTTTCTAAAGACTATATTGGAAGAGAAAGCCCTTTATATTTTGCTGAAAGGTTAACAAATTATCTCGAAGGAGCAAAAATATATTTCAAAAGGGACGAATTAAATCATACAGGCAGTCACAAAATAAATAATTGCATAGGACAGATTTTATTAGCAAAAAGAATGAAAAAAAATAGGATCATAGCTGAGACTGGAGCTGGACAGCACGGAGTTGCCGTAGCTACTGTATGTGCTCGATTTGGTTTTGAATGTGTAATTTATATGGGAAAAAAAGATATTGAGCGTCAAAAGTCTAATGTTTTCAAAATAAAATTACTTGGCGGAAAGATTGTTCCGGTGGAGTCTGGAAACGGCACTTTGAAAGATGCTATGAATGAAGCATTGAGGGATTGGGTTTCAAATGTTGAAAATACTTATTATTTGATTGGTACTGCAGCAGGCCCTCATCCATATCCAGCAATGGTTAGAGATTTTCAATCAATTATTGGTGAAGAGGCAAAAAGACAAATTCTTGATAAAGAGAATGTCTTACCTGATGCTTTAGTAGCTTGTATTGGCGGAGGATCAAATGCATTAGGTTTATTCTACCCATTTTTAGATGATGATGTTGATATGTATGGTGTTGAAGCAGCTGGTTTGGGATTAGATGGTAATGAGCATGCTGCTTCATTGTCCAAAGGAACACCAGGTGTTTTACATGGTAATAGAACCTACCTACTTCAAGATACTGATGGTCAGATTAGAGAAGGACACTCAATTTCTGCTGGTCTTGATTATCCTGGCATTGGACCAGAACACTCTTGGTTAAGTGATCAAGGAAGAGTAAATTATGTATCTTCAACAGATGATGAAGCGTTAAATGCTTTTGAAATATGTTCAAAATATGAAGGAATTATTCCCGCTTTAGAACCTTCTCACGCTCTAGCATTCGTTTTTAAACTTGCAAAGACTATGAAAAAAGATCAGATAATTATAGTTAATTTATGTGGTAGAGGCGATAAAGATATTGAAACGGTTGCAGATTATCTTGGTGTAGAAGTCTAATGGCTACTAGAATTTCAAGAACCTTTGATGAATTAAAGTCAAATTCTCAAACTGGTTTAATTACATATCTTACAGCTGGATTTCCAAATCAAGACTTATGTCTTGATATAATTAATGAACTTTCAGAATCGGGAAGTGATTTGATAGAAATTGGCATGCCTTTTTCTGACCCTATGGCTGAAGGGCCAATAATTCAGCAATCATCAAAGATTGCTCTGGATAATGGTCATACAATGGAATTAATATTTGATCTTATAAAAAAATTTAGAACTAAAAATTCTCAAACACCTATTATATTGATGGGTTATTACAATCCAATTTATCAATATGGAAATGAGAACTTTATAAAAAAATGCCTAGATTACGGTGTGGATGGTTTAATTGTTGTTGATTTACCTCCTGAGCATGATTCTGAATTATGTGATCTCACAATAGATATTGATCTTGATTTTATAAGACTAGCTACACCTACTACTGACCAAAAAAGATTAAATATAGTTTTAAATAAAAGCTCAGGTTTTCTTTATTATGTGTCAATTATGGGTATAACAGGAACGAAAGAACCTAATCTAGATATTTTGAAGGAGCAGGTAATTAAACTAAAAAAAGTTACCGATATTCCAATTGCTGTTGGATTTGGTATTAAAAGATCAGATCAGGCTCAAAAGATATCAGAATTTTCTGACGCGATAGTAATAGGCTCGTCTTTGATAGAAAAAATAATGGAAAATTATCAAAATAATAAAGAAGATTTAGTTTTATCGGAGGTTTCTAAGTATATAAAAAGTCTTAAGGCTGTGATTTAGTATTATGAATTGGTTTAAAAAAATTGTTCCTCCGGGACTTAAAAAAATCTTTTCTAAAAGATCGTCAACTAAAGAGTTATGGTTGAAGTGTAACAACTGCGAATCAATGCTTTTCCATCAAGATGCAAAAGAAAATTTATATGTATGCAATGAATGCGATAATCATATGAGAATATCGGCAAAAGAAAGATTTAATCAATTATTAGATCAAGGATCCATAAAATATATCGAAGATCCGATTGTGCCAATTGATCCCCTTAAGTTTAGAGATGAAAAAAAATATATCGATCGTCTTAAAGATTCAAAGAAGAAAACTAAAATCGCAGACTCAGTTGTGATAGGCTACGGTTCCATTAATAAGATTAATGTGACTTTAGCTGTTCATGATTTTCAATTTATGGGGGGATCACTTGGAATGGCGGCTGGTGAATCTATTATTAAGGCAATAAAACACTCTTTGGATAATCATTGTCCATTTATATTATGTGCTTCTTCGGGTGGAGCGAGAATGCAAGAAGGAATCTTATCATTAATGCAAATGCCAAGAACAACAATTATGATACAAGTCTTAAGAGAAAGAAAAATTCCATACATTGTTTTATTAACTAATCCAACTACAGGAGGTGTTACTGCTTCCTATGCTATGTTGGGCGATATTCATATTGCCGAACCAAATGCTTTGATTGGTTTTGCCGGGCCTAGAGTCATACAAGATACTATTAAAGAGAATCTACCTGATGGTTTTCAAAAATCAGAATATCTTTTGGATCATGGTATGATTGATATGGTTTCTCATAGAAAAGATTTAAAAAATAACATTACAACTATACTAGAAATTCTTATGAACAGCGACATTCAAAAATCTGCTAGCATATAAAATGTTAAAGAGTAATTTTAATCAATTTCATAAACAATTTTCAGAAAATTTACCTAGATCCTTAGAGAGAATAATTAGTTTACTTGATAATATTGAAAATCCACAAAACAAAATTAAGAAT
Source organism: uncultured PS1 clade bacterium (assembly GCA_902609025.1). Lineage (GTDB taxonomy): Bacteria > Pseudomonadota > Alphaproteobacteria > MED-G09 > MED-G09 > AG-430-B22. The sequence continues at coordinate 57,576 of CACLQD010000001.1, read as the reverse complement.
ATAATTCATATTGCAGGAACAAATGGGAAAGGTTCGATTTTGTCATATATTAAATCATGTTTAATAATGAATAATTTAAAAGTTAATGCTTTTACTTCACCACATTTAGTTAAAATTAATGAAAGAATATTAATTGATAATAAAATAGTTAAAGATAAACTTCTTGAAAAAACAATAGATAGGTTATTACAGGACTCAAAGAATAGAAAAATTGCTTTTTTTGAGTTTATAACTGGCTGTGCTTTATATTTATTTAATCAGCACAAAGCAGATTGGAATATTTTTGAAGTTGGTATGGGAGGACAATTTGATGCAACAAATGTCTTAACGAAAAAGGATTTAGCAATCATTACACCTATTTCATATGACCATGAAGACTTTCTTGGAGATGATATTATTAAGATCACAAAAGAAAAATTAGGCATCACTAATAGTAAAATCTATACAGTTGTTGGAAAACAGCCAAAAAATATAACTAACTTTATATTAAAAAATTTTTTACATAACAAAAAAAATAGGTTTGTTTATGGTTTAGATTGGACCATGACAAAGAAAAAAGAGTCTTTTTATTATGAAGACAATAATACCTCTATAAGAATTAATAATCCATTTATGATTGGAGAGCATCAGAAGATGAACGCAGCGCTTTCGATTGCCTCTCTTAGATTTTTAAAAAAATCTAAAAAAATTAATTTATCAAAAAATATTATTGAGAAAGGTATTTCAAATACAAAATGGCACGGTCGACTCGAAAAAATTAATTGTGAGAATAATTTGTCAGAGCTATGGGTTGATGGTTGCCATAATCCCTCAGGAGCAAAAGCTATTGCTCATGAAATGAAAAAAATGAATTCTGAAAAACAGAAAAAAATGAAACTAATCTTTAGTCTTAAAAAAGGAAAGAAAATCAGGGATTTTATAATTGCTTTTGAAGGTATTTTTGATGAAATAAAATATATAGTTATTAACGATAATCATTATTCTTTTAATGAAATTAAGAAAAATATTATTGGAGTTAATATTAATATTAGAGAGATAAAAGAATTTGATAAAAAACTAATTCTTAAAGATGGCCGCCCATCAAGAATATTAATTTGTGGATCTATGCAACTAGTAGGAAAAGCAATTTGTATTTTTTAACTATTACTTTTAATCCAATCATTTAATTCTTGTTTGGGTAACGCCCCTACTTTTGTATCTTTAAGCTCTCCATTACTAAACAAAAGCATAGTTGGTATACTTCTAATTCCATAATCAGTTGCTACTCTTGGATTTTCATCAATATTTATCTTTGCGATAGTTATATCATTATTATCTTCTGAAGCAATTTCTTCAAGAATTGGTGAAATTTGTTTACATGGTCCACACCATTCAGCCCAAAAATCAACCAAACAAACGCCAGAGTTCTTTAAAATAGAATCTTCAAATTCTTCATCAGTAATATTTATTAATGCCATAACATCTCCTAGAATCAATTACACTAAGCTAAAAAAATCATCTCAATCATTCAAGTAATTTTATAAGTTTTCTTTCATCTCTATAAGGTAGTCTTTATAACCCTCAAAGATTTTTTGTTCTTCCTGTTCTTCGAATATTTCAATTTCTCTTAGAGCATTCGGGATTGTTATCCATGGACTTTTAAAATCATTTGACAACCATCTTGACTTAATAAACTCTAGTAAAACTTTGTAGGGCTCTTCATCAATTGTTTCAGGTGAATTATCAAATATAATTCTTTGTGCTATTCTTTTTGACCTTTTATCAGAGAATTTTATTTGGATTTTTTTATCCCATGAGTTTGCATTATGAAATTCCTCCCATGCAAACTTATCTTCTATTGCTGGAAATCCAAATATTTGTGTTTCTAGATGATCACTTTCATTTTTTGGCCATTCTTTTTTTAATGGTAAATGATCTTTAATAAGATTTGATATTATTTCTATTTGGTCACTTGATGGAAGTTGATATTTTTCTTTTAAATCGAACCAATCGGGACAAAATATTATTCCAGGAGTTTTAAGATAAGTTTCTTTTAACCATTTTGGTTTTTTCCCCTGTTCCAAAGTTATTATATTTTTTTTTGTTAGGCATCCATTTTCAAAGAATTCCTCTAAATTGATAGAGTAAAAATTATCATTATCAATGGCTACTACTGGAACGAATTCAGTAATTTTTTGTTTAGGAAAGTAATATGTTGCAAATTTAGCTTTATCAGAAAAAATTTTATATCTTGTAAATTTTGAAAACATTTTAGTTCTTGTTGCCCAATAATCTGGCTGTTCTAATTTGATTTTATTTAATAATTTAGCTGTTGCTTTGACATCTCCATCTGCTTGATGCCAGATTATACTTTCATCCTTTGCAAAATTATTCATAAAAACATTTGATAAGGATTGATCTCTTTTACCATTAATTACTTCCGGCGTTTTTATAGTTTCAGGATAAATCTTTCCAGCAAGTGATATGAATGGTAGCGCATCACATATGACTTTATCACCCATCTTATGGGGGTATGGGAAAAAACCTGATGTATAAAGCGCTTCAGTTAGCACATTCGAGTCATACTGTGAATTATATGCCCATAAAATATCATAATCTAGGCTCTCTAATATTTTGGGAATACTTTCATAAAGGCTTGGTCCTTCCATAAGCTTTTTCCATGGCGTAGAGGTTGCTTTTAAAGCTCCAGGACTCGGTAAATCGTATGTTGGTAATCGATTATTAATTACCGATAAATTATCTAAATTATTTAAATCAATAACTGCTAATTGGTGAGGAAGTCTAAAACCCTTATCAGTACCATTGGTTTCAAAATCAAAAACGCATTCAGTTTCTTCAGTCATAACTTAAAGGATATTGATCTGATTCTATCTTTCCAGCCACCCCCATCTTCAACTAGGAGATTGATTGAGTTATTATGAATTTCAAAATTAATGTTGAGAATATTTGCAGAAATTGATGAATCTATTATTTCTGGCCACTCAACAATTAGGGACCCTTCATCTACAATTTTTTGCAGATCTAAAACAGTTATTTCTTCTTTATTTTGTATTCTATACAAATCAGCATGACCTATTTTTCTATTCCCAAATTCATATGTTTGCAAAAGATTAAATGTTGGCGAGGGTACAATATGGTTTATATCGTTGGCAAAATATTTTGAATTAATTATTGATCGAGCAAATGTAGTTTTTCCGCTACCGAGCTCACCTTTAAGCAAAATAAGGTCATGTTTTTTTATAAGAGATGCTAACTTATCAGCAAATTTCGCTGTATCTTGAACTGTTTCTGATTTAAAAATTAAGTCTTTCATTTCTTAAATTTAGTTTTTTAATAGGTCTTGCTAATATATACTGCTGTAAGTTTTTATCAAAGTAATCCTGTATAAGGTCATTTTATGATTAAAGAAAAAACATTAATTATTGGAGGTGGTCAAGCAGCTTGCCAAACTGCAACAAGTCTCATAAGTAAAAAATATGATGGTGAAATAAAAATTTTTTGTTCAGAAAATTATTTACCTTATCAGAGACCTCCGTTATCTAAAAAATTTCTGATGGGTGAATTAGATAAAGAGCGATTATTTTTTAAACCTGAAAAGTTTTATACAGAAAATGAAATATCTATAAATTTAAACTCATATGTTCAAAGAATTGATATAGAAAATAAAGAAATATTTTTAGAAAATAATAAAAAAGAAAATTACGATAATCTTGTTATAGCTACAGGCACTATTCCAAGAAAAATTGATGTTGATAAAAAAATATCAGATAAGGTTTTTTATCTTAGGTCTATTGACGATGTTCTAAATATTAGGGATAAAATCAAAGAATCAAAAAAAGTTACTATAATTGGTGGAGGCTATATAGGTCTTGAGGTTGCGGCAATTATTAATAATTTGGGTCTACAAGTCACAATTGTAGAAATGGCTCCAAGAATTCTTGAGCGCGTTACAAGTGAGACTATATCAAGCTTTTATACTAAAGTGCATAGACAAGCTGGTGTTGAAGTACTTACTAATACATCAGTTGAAGGATTATCAGAAAATAATAATGGAATTGAGGTTATTACTTCTAATGGTGGAATAATATCTGATTTTGTTATTGTGGGTATAGGTGTTTTACCATGTGATACACTTGCTTCTGAGTCTGGTATAGAAGTTAAGAATGGAATTATAGTTGATGAATTTTGCAAAACTTCAAATGACTCAGTATTTTCCGCAGGTGATTGTACTATGCATCCAAATAATTTTTATAATAAGAATATAAGATTGGAGTCTGTTCATAATGCTATTGAGCAAGGAAAAACTGTTGCCACTTCAATTACAGGTGAAAAGACTGCTTATAATCAGGTACCTTGGTTTTGGTCTGATCAATACGAAACTAAACTCCAAATTGTAGGATTATTGGATAATTATGATGACATCATTGTTCGAGGAGATACAGAAAAACAATCTTTTGCAGTCTTTTATATAAAAGATAATGCAATTATTGCTTCAGATTGTGTAAATCGACCGGCAGAGCATATGATGTCTAGAAAACTTATTTCTGGAAAAGTTTTAATAGATAAAAATCGACTTTCTGATGAAACTATTCCAATTAAGGAAATTGTAAACTAGTTATAGATTTTTTTTAATTATAGCTTTATTAAATGATAAACTTTCACATGGGTAATTATGGTTAAAATTATTTATATAGAGCATGATGGTACAGAGCATCCAGTTGATGTCGATATTGGCACTTCAATCATGGAGGGAGCAGTATCTAATTCAATACCAGGCATTGATGCTGATTGCGGAGGTGGAGGAGCTTGCGCAACATGTATGGTTTTTATTGGTGATGAATGGAAAGATAAAATTTCTTCTATGAGTGATGAAGAAGAAAGTATGATAGATTTTCATGAATATAAAGAGGATAGCTCAAGATTAGGTTGCCAAATACCAATTACTGAAGAATTTGATGGCTTAAAGGTTAGAATGCCGCCATCACAGTATTAGAATGAGATCTAATATCTATAATGATCTGGTTTAAATGGACCTTCTTTATTCAAACTTAAATAATCTGCTTGATCATCACTAAGTTCAGTTAATTTAACTCCAAGTTTTTCTAAATGAATATAAGCTACTTTCTCATCTAAGTGCTTAGGTAAGACATAAACTTTATTTTCATAATTCTCATAATTATTCCAAATTTCAATCTGTGCTAAAACTTGATTTGAGAATGAGGCGCTCATAACAAAACTAGGGTGACCAGTTGCACAACCTAGGTTAACTAATCTTCCTTCAGCCAATAAAATAATTTTTTTGCCATCAGGAAATTCTATCTCATCAACTTGTGGTTTTATATTGTCCCATTTGAAGTTTTTTAATTTGGAGACTTGGATTTCGCTATCGAAGTGACCAATATTTGCAACAATTGCTCGATCTTTCATTTCTCGCATATGTTCGAGCGTAATAACATCTTTATTACCTGTTGCTGTAACAAAAATATCTGCTGTCTTAGCTACATCATTTACAGTTGATACTTCATAGCCTTCCATAGAGGCTTGAAGTGCACAAATTGGATCAATTTCTGTAACAATTACTCTAGCCCCTTGTGAGCGAAGTGATTCTGCCGACCCTTTTCCAACATCTCCAAATCCACAAACAACTGCAACTTTTCCGGCTAGCATAACATCAGTTGCTCTTTTTAAACCATCGACAAGGCTTTCTCTGCATCCATAAAAATTATCAAATTTTGATTTTGTGACTGAGTCATTAACATTAATAGCTGGTACAGCAAGGGTATTTTCCTTTTCCATTTCATAAAGTCTTAAAACACCTGTTGTAGTTTCTTCAGATAATCCACGAATATCGCCTAATAAATCTTGATATTCTTCATGTATAATCTTTGTTAAGTCACCGCCATCATCTAGAATCATATTTGGCTTCCAATCTGATGACCCTTCAATTGTTTGTCTAATGCACCAATCGTATTCTTCTTCTGTTTCACCCTTCCAAGCAAAAACAGGAATATTTTTACTAGCTATTGCAGCTGCAGCATGGTCTTGAGTAGAGAAAATATTACATGATGACCATCTTACTGTTGCCCCTAAATCAATTAGAGTTTCAATCAATACTGCAGTCTGAATTGTCATATGGAGACAGCCAACAATATTTGCTCCTTTTAATGGTTTAGATTTGCTTAACTCATTTCTTAGCGTAATCAAACCAGGCATTTCTGTCTCAGCAATTTCTATTTCTTTTCGTCCCCAATCCGAAAGCCCTATATCGGCAACTTTGTAATCATTGAATTCCAATTTTGTTCTCCTAAATAATTAAACTATATATTTTAACTATCTTCTTTTGATAAAATTTCGCTTGCTATGCCTATATACTTATGCCCAGCTTCTACAGCAGAATGTATTACTTCCTCTATATTTGTATGTTCTCTTAAGGATCCAAGTTTTATCAGTAAAGGTAAATTAATACCACCAATCATTTCTATTTTATTATCCTCAATTAATGAAATTAATAAGTTCGATGGCGTATTTCCAAACATTTCCGTTAAAAGTATTACTCCTTCACCGCTATCAACTTTGGTAATTAATTCTTTTACCTCTTCTTTTCTTTTATCAACATCATCATCATAACCAATGCATACAGTTTCAAGATTTTTTTGAGGACCAATAATATTTTCAAGAGAATTTTTTAATTCTATTGCAAGGTTACCGTGTGTAATTATTATTAAGCCAATCAAATCATTTACCTCTATTTATCTATTAACCAAAGGAAAAGTTACTGTAAATATGGCTCCGCCATTTTCTTTATTGCCAGCAATAATTGAACCACCATGTGTTTTTACTATTTGTTTACAAATTGACAATCCTAATCCTGAATTATTTCCGAAACTTTTATCATTCGGTCTATATGTATAAAATCTATCAAAAACCTTTAATAAACTCTCTTTGGGTATACCTGGGCCATTATCTTTTATTTCTACAATCGCACCTTTATTACTTTTCCATAGTGAAATATCTATACAATCACCCTTTGATGAGAATGATAAAGCATTGTCAATTAGATTATGAAAAACTTGTGCAATTTTATCGCCTATACCACTAATTAAAATATCTTCATTTACCATTTTAAATTTAATATCAACCCCGTATTTTTTAATTAATGTTGACTCCGTTACCTCAATCACAGAGGATAAAACATCTTTTAAATCGGTATTTTTAAACTCACCCTTTGCTAATTCAACTTCTAATCTTGAGCTTGAAGAAATATCTGAAATTAATCTATCGAGCCTTTTAAGGTCTTTAAATGCAATTAAAATAAGTTCTTTTTTTTCTTCTTCACTTTTCGAGGTATTTAATGTTTCGATAGCACTTTGTAATGAAGTTAATGGATTTTTGACTTCATGAGCAACATCAGCAGCAAAAGCCTCGACAGCATTTACCCTATCTTGTAGGGCTACTGTCATTCTTCTTATAGATCTTGAAAGTGTCCCAATTTCGTCTCTTCGATCATCCATAATTGGAGTATCACCAATACCTGCATCAGTAACTCTCTCTGCTGCGGTTGATAATCTTGTTAATGGTCTTGCTATAGTGGCTGACAGGGCAATTGATAGAAAAAGTGTAACAAATATTGTAATTATAAATACTCTTACAAAACCTTGTCTTCCTTCTTGAAGGATTAAACCAATATCACCTTCCTCGGTTGTAAGAAGCAATGCGTTTACAATTTCATTATTATTAAAAACTGGAACTGTGACATGGACAATTATTCCTCCATTATCTAGTTTGTACTCTTTTGCTACTGCATTACCGTCAAGAGCTTCATTTATATCTGAGGAAGAAAAACCTGTTTGAGGTAAAATTTGCGCATTTCTTCCAAAATAATTTTCTAAAATTTCGAAAAATTTATAGATATATGTTTTGCTATTATTTCTATTAACTGATTCTCTATTATCGAAATCATTTGTATCAAAAATAATTTGTAGATCTTTATCAAATATTCTTGTTCGGGTTGTTATAAATTTATTGTCTTCCTGTCTTTTTAGGATGAATTTATTTAAGTTTTCTCTAAAATCTTCTCTAATTTCTGGATTTAAATCAAAAGAAAATGCAAATAAATTAGCTTGGACTAATAAAGCCTCAATTCTTGCTTTGACTAAATTATCTTCTGATTTATCTACATAAATAAAGCCTAGGGCTAAAAGTATTAACCCAATAAAGTTTATGGCTATTATTCTTGCCCCTAAGGATCTTGGTTTAAATAAATTAAACATATTTTTTATTGGTTAAATCTGTAGCCAACTCCATATAAAGTTTCAATAGAGTCAAAATTTTTATCAATTGATTTAAACTTCCTTCTGATTCTTTTGATATGACTATCAATAGTTCTATCATCAACATATAAATCATCATTATATGCTGCAGACATTAGTTGATCTCTATTTTTTACATATCCAGGTCGATTTACTAAACTCTCAAGTAATAAAAATTCTGTGACAGTTAATTTTATTCTTTCTCCCTTCCAATGACATTCATGCCGATCCATATTTAGGAGTAAATTTCCACGTTCAATTAAAGAGTCATTATTAACTTGGTTTTCTTCACTAGAAAATGCTGTCCTTTTTAGTATTACCTTTACTCTTTCAATTAATAATTTCTGAGAAAAAGGCTTGGTAATATAATCATCAGCACCCATTTTTAACCCTAATAATTGATCAATTTCATCATCTTTAGATGTAAGGAAAATAACTGGTATATCGGACATATTTCTGAGTTTTTGTAATACTTCTAAACCATCCAATCTTGGCATTTTAATATCTAATATTGCTATATCGAAATTATTATTTTTAAGGGCTTCTAGCCCAGCAATTCCGTCAGAATATGTTTCTACATCAAATTTTTCTGATTTCAAAGCAAGGCTAAGTGATGCTAGAATATTTTGATCGTCATCTATCAAACAAATTTTTACCATTTATCTAATAAATTAATTTATTTTTTTGAAAAAGTATATAATACCTTATTTATATGTTTATAACTTTCTGTTATAAATGTTTATTAATTTTAGTGAGCATTAAATTGGAAAATGTGGGTGAAAATTTTTCTAAAGTTGGGACTGATAGTCATGGCTTTAAAAATCTAAAAAAAGTTAGTTGGAATCTCAATAGAGATGATATTTATGATATAACAATTTCAAACGGACAAGGTTTATTATCAAAAGATGAAGTTCTTGTTGTTGAAACTGGAATACATACTGGTCGATCAGCAAATGATAAATTTATTGTAAAAAATGACCAGAATGAAGACTCAATTTGGTGGGATAACAATAAGTCAATTACAGAAGAAAATTTTGATAATCTATATAAAGATGTTTTGAATTTTTGTGAAGAGAAGGAATTATATGTACAAGATTTATTTGGTGGGGCAGATCTAGATTATCGTTTAAGTACAAGAGTTTATACGGAATATGCTTGGCATTCTCTGTTTATACAGAATTTATTAATTGAAGTTAAAGAAGAAGAAAAATCTGAATTTAATCCTGAATTTGTAATAATTGATATTCCAAGTTTTAAAGCTGATATATCAAGACATGGGTGTTCTTCTGAAACTTTAATTGCAGTCAATTTTGAAAAGAAATTAGTTATAATTGTAGGCACTTCATATGCAGGAGAGATAAAGAAATCTGTTTTTTCAATGCTCAATTATTTACTTCCCCCTAAGAATGTTATGCCTATGCATTGTTCAGTCAATGTTGGTCAAGATGAGGATCCAGCAATATTTTTTGGTTTATCTGGAACTGGAAAAACAACTCTATCAGCCGATCCAAATAGAATTTTGATTGGTGATGATGAGCATGGTTGGTCAAGTAATGGTGTTTTTAATTTTGAAGGCGGTTGTTATGCAAAGATGATCAGGCTTTCTGAGCAAGCTGAACCTGAAATTTATCAAACAACAAAATTAAGAGGAACAATCTTAGAAAATGTTGTTATTGACAAATCTTCTGGAGAAATTGATTTAGACGATAGTTCGCTTGCTGAGAATACAAGAGGTGCATATCCCTTATCTTTTATTCCTAATGCTAGTGAAACAGGAAGAACATGTATGCCAAAGAATATAATTCTATTAACATGTGATGCATTTGGAGTTCTTCCACCAATTGCAAAATTATCTGCTTCTCAGACTATGTACCATTTTCTTTCAGGGTATACTGCAAAAGTCGCTGGAACTGAAAAGGGTGTAACTGAACCAGAAGCAACTTTCTCTGCCTGTTTTGGGGCACCATTTATGCCAAGACACCCTTCTGAATATGGAAAGTTACTACAAAAGCTTATTGCTGAGCATAGTGTTAAATGTTGGCTTGTTAATACTGGGTGGACGGGTGGACCTTATGGAACAGGTGAGAGAATGCCAATTGGTGCAACTCGAAAATTGTTATCATCAGCCCTCACTGGCTCTTTATTATCTTCAGATATGAGAGTTGATGAAAATTTTGGTTTTGAAGTCCCAGCAGCAGTTGAAGGAGTTGATACAAAAATTCTCAATCCAAGAGAAACTTGGGAAGATAAAGAAGGTTATGATTTACAGGCACAGAAATTAGTAAAGATGTTTTCTGATAATTTTGATGTTTTTAAACCATATGTAGATATTGATATAATAGATGCTGCTCCAAATCTTCAAGCTGCAGAATAAAATTAGTGAGCTTCATCCCAGTTTATTCCATAATTTGTATCAGCAATAAGAGGAATGTTCAGTTCTAATATTGGTAAATGAGCATTTTCCATCTCTTTTTTTATAATTTTCATAGACTCTTCACAGTTTTCTTCTTTTGTTTCGAAAATTAATTCATCATGAACCTGTAAAAGCATTTTTGTATCTAATTCTTTTAATTTTTTATTATTATATAAAATAATCATTGCTCTTTTAATTATGTCGGCAGCCGATCCTTGTATAGGCGCATTAATTGCTGCTCTTTCCATGAATGATCTAGTTGCTGCATTCTTGCTATTTATATCCTCTACAAGACATTTTCTACCCAATAAGGTTTTTACAAAACCATTTTCACTAGCAAATTTCTTTGTTTCATCCATATAATCTTTAATTGAAGGATACTTACTAAAGTAAGCTTTGATAAATTCAGAAGATTCAGTACGACTTATATTAAGTTGTTTTGCTAAACCGAATGCTGAAATGCCATAAATTATCCCAAAATTAATTGCTTTTGCATTTCTTCTAATTTCAGGTGTCATATCATTTAATGATATATTAAATACTTCGGAAGCTGTAGCTGAATGAATATCTATTCCTTCAAGAAAAGCATTCATAAGATTTCTTTCATTAGCAATATGAGCAATTAATCTTAGTTCTATCTGACTATAATCAGAGCTAATGAGTACATTTCCTTTTTCTGGAATAAAAGCTTTTCTTATCATTCTTCCATCTTCACTTCTAATAGGAATATTTTGTAGGTTTGGATCTGATGAAGATAATCGTCCTGTAGATGTGGTTGCCATTGAAAAAGAAGAGTGAATTCTATTTGTTTTTTGATTTAAATATGTAGGTAAAGAGTCAGAATATGTTGTTTTGAGTTTTGATAGTGCTCTCCATTCAAGTAAAAGTTTTGGAAAATCATGACCATCGTTAGCTAAATTTTCTAATACTTCTGCATTAGTTGACCATGAACCAGTTGATGTTTTTTTCCCACCTGATAATTCAAGTTTATCAAATAATATTTCACCTATTTGTTTTGGTGAACCAAGATTAATTTCTTCATCAATTAATTTGTAGCAGTCTTTTTCTAAGCTATTTAGTTTTTTTTCAAAAACTTCTGATAATTCATTTAATTTATTTTTATCTATAGAAATTCCATGATTCTCCATATTCATTATGACATGTGCTAAAGGTTTTTCAATAATTTCATATATTTTGACTTGTTTATCATGAACTAATGAAGACTTTAATTTTTTCCATAATCTTAAAGTCATGTCAGCATCTTCCGCAGCGTATTTTCCAGCTTCTATAATACTTAATTCTTGGAAAGTTTTTTTATCTTTACCACTACCTACGAGCTCTTTAAATGATATTGCTTTGTGGTTAAAATAATATTCTATTAGAGTATCAAGCTTGTGTCTTATTCCACCTGATCCTAGAGAGTATGACATAAGCATGGTATCATCATAATTCTGAATTTTTATGTTATATTTATCTAAAACTAGAGCATCGAATTTCATATTATGAAGAATTTTTTTTATTCCATTATCTTCTAATATTGGTTTTAGTGTTTTTATTGCTTCATCAAAATCTATTTGTTTATTTTCTTCTTCATCATGCAATAAGGGCACATAACAAGCATCATTTTCTGATGTGCAAAGAGAAAATCCAACCATATCAGCTTTGATGGCATCTAAAGAGTTTGTTTCTGTATCAAAAGCTATATACCCCATATTTTCTGCCTTTAGATTCCATTGCTTCAATTCATCTAGACTCTGTACTATTTGATATTTTTCTATATCAAATTCAGAGTTAATTTCTTCTATATTATTAGAGCTGTCAGTTATTTTTCTTTCAAATTTTTCAATTTGATCTGAAGCTTTTATTTTCTCAGAATCTACATTTAATTCTTTAGATTTCTTTTCAGTAAATGTTTTAAATTCCATTTCTTTTAGGAAGCTGATTAGTTTTTCAGCATCTATGTCTTTTAAGAAAGTTTCATCTATAGGTAATGGAAGTGGAACATCATTTTTAAGAGTAACTAATTTCTTACTGATATAAGCTTGATCTTCAAATTCAATTACATTTTCACGTCTCTTTTTTTGCTTAATCTTCTCAGAATTTTTAAACAAACCCTCCAAGTTATCATACTCATTAATCAATAAAGCAGCTGTTTTAACTCCTATTCCTGGAATACCAGGAATGTTATCTACTGAGTCTCCTGCTAAAGATTGAACATCAATTACTTTTTCTGGGTAAACTCCAAATTTTTCTAAAACATCTTCTTTCTTGAACACTTTTCCTTTCATAGTGTCTAACATAGAGACATTATCAGAGACTAACTGCATTAAATCTTTATCAGATGATACAATTGTAACTTTCATATTTTGTTTTTTTGCCTCTTCTGCATAACTAGCTATCAAATCATCTGCTTCATAACCAATTAGCTCAACAAAAGGTATATTGAAAGCAGAGGTTGCTTTTCTAATTACTGGAAATTGTGGTATTAAATCCTCTGGAGCTTCTGAGCGATTAGCTTTGTATTCTGGATAGATATCATTTCTAAATGTTTTTCCCGAAGCATCAAATACCACAAGGAGATGAGTAATACCTTTTTCTTCTTTTTCTTCTCTTACTAATTTATCAAGCATGTTGCAAAAACCAGATATTGCTCCAACGGGGAATCCATCAGATTTTCTAGTTAATGGTGGAAGCGCATGATACGCTCTAAAAATGTAAGTAGATCCATCTACTAAACATATGTGTTGTTTTTGGTTTTTCATTGGTATTCTTTAATTACTATTATGACATTAACTTTAATGTGGTAAAAGAGAATATAATTTATATTTAATTTAATATGTCGATAAATAATTTACCAGATGATGCTATAAGCATACAAAATCTTTCTAAAAAATTTAAGAATCCTGATGGAAAAGATTTTTTTTATGCTCTTGATGATATTTCTTTATCTATACCGAGAGGCTCAATATTTGGTTTACTTGGTCCAAATGGAGCTGGAAAATCTACTTTTATTAATATCCTTGCTGGACTAACAATTAAGACATCAGGTGAGGCGGTTGTTTGGGGTAATGATATAGACAAGCATCCAAAGGCTTCTCGTTCATCTTTAGGGGTTGTTCCTCAAGAATTAACAATTGATCCTTTTTTTACTCCAAAAGAATCTCTTGAGCAACAAGCTGGACTATATGGGGTTAGACCAAAGGACAGAAATATAGATTATATTCTTCGTATGCTAGATTTAGAGGATAAATCAGAGGCATATTCTAGAACTTTATCAGGTGGTATGCGTAGAAGGTTATTAGTAGCAAAAGCAATGGTTCACAGGCCGCCAATATTAATTCTTGATGAACCTACAGCTGGCGTTGATATTGAGCTAAGAGTTCAGCTTTGGGATTATGTTCGGAAACTTAATGAAAATGGAACAACTATCATCCTAACAACCCATTACCTTGAAGAAGCAGAGGAGCTTTGTGATAAAATTGCTATTTTAGATAAAGGAAAAATTGTGAAATCTGCTTCAAAAAAGGATTTATTAGAAGATGCAGATTCTAAAACTATTTCTCTTAAGGTAAAAGATATTCATGATATTAATCATCCAATATTGTTAGAACTTGGTGCAATTATTAACAAAAATAATGAATTAATTATCAATTTTAATCCTAAAATTACTAGTTCAAGAGATATATTGGCGAAAGTTGAAGAGGCTGGGGTTAAGCCTTTTGATTTTGATGTAACAGGCGCTTCTCTAGAGACTGTTTTTCTATCGATAACACAAAAGAAATAAAAAAACGGCAGTTAAAAACCGCCGCTTTTCTTTCGTATTTTTATTATTATTTAAAATTGAAGACCAAGTGTGATACCAGCAGTTTGCGGATCCATAAGGAATTCATTTCTAAACATACCTGATGTATTTTCAGTATGATAATGTGCAATTACATTAGAGTCATCAGCAAGGTTTTGACCCCAAATTCTTACATACCAGCCATTTTCAACTGATGCAAAAGTTATACTTGCATTAATATTATCATATTCATCAATACCATCTCTAGGTCCTTTGTAAGGACGAGACCACATATTATCTTGCCAGTAATAATCAATTCTTGCAGTAGCAACTACACCTGGGTTGATAAGTGTATCATATTGAAGTGCAACAGAATATGACACCTCAGGTGAATAAGGTAACGGATTACCACTGATATCGATCGGTTTAGATATACCAAGTGTACCATCTTCAGCCATTAGTCCTGCAGCTGTAAGCTTACCATCAATATTAGCACAATGACCGATAGTAGGTAATGCTCCCATGCCTCCGATTTGAATTAATGGATTAACAGTCCCGCTAGGATCGGCTGATGTAAAGCCATCAACAGATAATGTTTTTGGCGCTGCAATCATATCTAATGCACCTGCAGTAGGATCAAGATTAAGAATACCTCCACCTATACCAGCAAGTAATCCCATTTTTGGGAAAGCCATAGTTCCCCAACTATCGATACATCTAAGCTGCCATAAACTAGGATCATTATTTCCCTTATTGGTAGGATTAATATCGGTTGTTCCGCTAGCATATTTAGTATCAAGAACTGATCCATTAAATTCGACAGTCAATCCAGGAACCGCTGCAACTTTCCATTGCAACTCAACTTCAAAACCAGTCATCTCAGCATCTAAATTCACATTAACAGCTGTACGGTTGGTAATTTTTGTTGTTTGCATTCCATCATATTCGTAATGGAAAGCAGATAGGTTGGCTAACAAAGTACCATCAAGTAATATATTCTTTGTTCCAATTTCAAATGCATCAATCATTTCTCCTTCAGATTCAGTAGGAACACCAGGATATTGAGCAGGGTTAACAATTGGGTTAAACATTCCCGGACCATAACCCTTAGAATAAGAACCATAAATTAATGTACTATCTGTAAATTCAAGGTCAGGCGTCCAATTTACTACAACTCGTCCAGTTACTTCTTCTTCATTTATTTCAGTAGGTAGGCCGTATGTTGCTCTTTGTTCACCTAAAGCAGGAAAATCAGCTAATGTATTTTGAGCTGGTCCAGTTTGACCTGTAAGAATACCTAATAGATTTGGATCGCTTGTTTGAACTGTTGCAAAAACTGGAACTCCAGGAGCTGTTCCACCGGCTAGAATAATTGAATTTAATAACAAAGATCTATCAAGAACAGTTTTTGTAACATCATTATGTCTTACACCAACTGAAATACTGACATCTTCATTTATCTCATAAGTTCCATCAACATAAAGACCAATAGTTTCTGTTTTTGCTGGTTTACTTTCATTCCTAAAATGTCCAGGCCATAACCTAATACCTTGCAGGGCTGGGAACAAACTAGCTACATCACCACCATTAAAATATACATCATAAATAGTGTGGGCTTCTCCTTCGCCATAATTAGCGCCTGCTTGGAAATTAAATGGTCCATCTAGATCTGATACAATTTGGATTTCAGCGTAATAACCATCTGAATCTAAGTAGGAAGTATCGTAAGCAGCAGGGAAATCAACATCTCCATAATAACCACCGGCAAATATACCTCCAGCATCAGGAGTAAAATCTGATAATGGTGTAACTCCACCAGGGAATGCTGGGTTAAATGGACTTAATTTTGTATCTGTTCCTGAATTTGAATAATCCTGTTGAGACATAACATAGTTAGTATATTTAGCAGCTCTAACAGCAACTAAATAATCATCATTTATTTTTGTTTCTAATTTTAATGAAAAACCTTCTTCTTTAGTAATGTAAGTAGGATCACGCCACATATTAACTGTTCTTTCACCAACTACATTATTTGATTTTGTGTAATCAAGTGGTGAGAAACCAAGTAAACCTGATAATGCAAGTGTAATACCATTTAAACCAGAAGCGCCAAGAGGAGCACCGTCATATCCAATCTTATTTGGATGACAACCCCAGTTAGGTGTTTCAGTTGCATGACACATTGTTCTTCCTGCACGCGCTCTTGTACTATTTTCAGCAAGTCTAAATGCAGTAAGTGTTATGTTTGTATCTTCAGAGAGGTTAGCTTTTAGAATGGCACGGAATTGATCCATATTTCTTCCATCAATATCGTTACCTGTTACATTGTTTGTTGTAAAACCATCTCTTGCTTGAGACATTCCAGAAAATCTTAAAGCAACATTATCCCCCATTGGGATATTAAGAGCTACTTTCATCACCTCGTGATTATAATTACCAAGTGAAATCTCACCTGATCCTTCAATCTCTCCCATGACAGGTTGTTTAAAGTTAATATTAACAACACCACCTGTAGCTGTAGAGCCATATAAAGTACCTTGAGGACCACGAAGAACTTCGATTCTCTCTATATCAAAAAACTCTCCTTCGACGATTCTTAAACCACCAAAAGGAATCTGATCGACATGAAGTGCAACTTTGGCTGAACCTGAGGCACCTGTTTGAAGGTTTTGAACACCACGGATAGCAAAATTAGCCCCTGTGAAATTTGATCTTGCGAAATGAACATTAGGCATTGCCAATTGAACATCCATAAAATTATCAAGCTGTTTTAAAGCAATTGCATCGCTATCAAAAGCTGACACAGCAATAGGAACATCTTGAAGATTTTGCTCAGTTTTTTGAGCGGTCACAATTATCTCTTCAATTTGATTTGTTAAGGTTTGTGATTTGACAGTTCCAGTGAAAAGTAATGGTGTCAAAATAGCTAGCATAGCTATCCTTATAGTGTATTTATACATTATTTTTGTCCTCCCCAAAATTTACGCATTTTTTATTATTATTGGATATGTAAAAATTATAGTGATTATAAAAATATGAGGACTATTATTCAATTAATAAATTATTATTATTTATAATATTAATAGTATTACACTTATTAATTCTTGTAAATAATAGTTATGAATATATAAGGGTTTAATTAATAAAAATTTAGATTTCTTAACTAATAATAATAACAAATCATAAAAAATCTTTTATTCATTGAGGAGGAAGCTTAATGCTTTTTAGGAAAATCGATTTATTATCAAAAAAAATAATTCTACCTACGTTACTTATAATCTTATTAGCATCAAATACTATTACTGCACAAAACACACCTGCATTAGATATTGAAGAAATTGTTGTTACATCAACAAAGAAAAATACAACCCTTCAAGAAACACCGGTGTCAGTTTCTGTTATTCAGATGGAGGATATTGAAAGACTAGCAATTAGTGATATTCTTGATCTACAAAGCTCTGTTCCATCCTTACAAATAAATCAGACACAATTTGCCGCTCAAAATACATTCCAAATTCGTGGATTTGGTAATGGTGCTAATAATCCTGGTGTTGAACCATCAGTTGCTATTTCAATTGATGGTGTAATGATTTCTAGAAATCAGTCTGCAATCAATGATCTCATAAGTGTCGAAAGAGTTGAAGTTATAAAAGGACCTCAATCAACCTTGTTTGGTAAGAATGCAATAGCAGGTGTAATTAATATAACCACTGCTTTACCAGAAAGTGATTTTGGTGGGAAATTTCAAATAACTGCAGGCGAATATAGTCTCAGTAAAATTGGTGGAACTGTAACTGGACCAATTTCAGAAAATACTTCATTTAGATTATCAGCATCTTCTCATAAAAGAGATGGCTATACCAAAAATTTAGAACTTGGAACAGAAATCAATGACAGAGATCGATACGCAATAAGGGCACAACTTTTAAGTGAATTAAGTGAAAACTTAACTGTAAGAATTATTGTTGATAAAGATGAAGCTGAAGAAGTTTGCTGTACCACTGCTGCTTTATTAAATGGTGCAGTCACAATTGGCGCAGATGCATTATTGGCTCCTGGTAAAACCACAATAATAAATCCTGTAGACACATTTGGTTATCAAACCTACCTTAACTTTGATCCTGCAGGTACCATTGAGAATCAAGGTATTTCTTTACATGTAGATTATGATCTAGGTTTTGCAAATCTAAGTTCAATTACAGCTTATCGTGAAAGTGAACAAGATGTTAATGGTGATGTTGATTTCAGCTCAATGCCTTTATTAACTAATGGTATCTATGATGAGTTTGAAACATTTACACAAGAATTCAGACTTACTTCAAATAATGATGGACCACTACAATGGATGGTAGGAGCTTTTTATCAAGATGAGACAGTAAAGCATGATAGAACTGTTTTTTATAAAGAACTAATTGGGCCATTCGTTGATTTAATTTTATCACCTGTAGGAACAAGCTTGAATGGAATAGCTGGTCAGGTTGCTGTATCTGCATTGGCTCAAATTTCAGCTTTACCTTCAGCCGTTCAAAGTGCTGTATTAGGAGCTCCAGTCTCATTCCCGCCTCTCAGTCCTGTTCAAATTGGAACTGTCCTTGCAGGCGGATCTACCGGTAATCCTTTATTGGATGGTGCAATAGGCGCAACAATTCCTGGACTAGCTGCAAACACAAGAAGCACTTGGTATAAAACTAATGGCGGTCTTCAAAATGAGCTTTTTGATATGGATAATGAAGCATTCAGTATTTTTGCTCAAATTGATTATGATATTACTTCACAAACATCAATTTCTCTTGGAGTTAGTTATTCTGAAGATACAAAGGAAGTAGTCTCAAATGTTGTAATTGATGACGAATTTGCAGCAATCCCTTTCATTTTAAATCCAGCTACTGCAGCATTAACTGGTTTCCAATTTTTTCCTCCTTTCTTCAATTATCCAAATGGGAATGAAGATGGAAAATGGACCTCAGATGATGTAACACATTCTATAAAATTGATTCATGCATTTGATGATAGCTTATCCATGTATGTAAGTCATTCTACAGGCTTTAAAGCTATTTCAACAAATTTAAGTGCTAACGCTACTGTTTATGCAGGCTTACCAATGGACTCACGTATTTATTTTGCAGACCCTGAAGAGGCCGAAAATTTTGAAATTGGACTTAAAAAGACTTTCTCAAATGGATATGTAAATCTTTCTTTATTTAATATGTCTGTTGAAGGTTATCAATCAAATCTATTTATCGGAACAGGATTTAATCTAGTCAATATTGGTGAAGAGCTTCATAGGGGTTTTGAAATTGATTCATTATTTTTCCTCTCTGAAAACTTAGTTGTTACTTTTGCTGGTAGTTATATTGATGCTAGTTTTGAGGATTTCAAAAATGGTCCATGTGATAGAACATTTGTTCCGCCTGTATCTGATGATTGCCCAATAGTTAATGGTGGACCAGCTAGAGTCAAAGACTTCACTGGAAGAACTCCTTCAGGTGTTCCAGAAATTGCTATTACTGTTTCAGCTACATATTCCTTTGATTTAACCTCTAATACTTCTGGTTATATTCGAGGTGAGTATGTTTACGAAGATGAGCATCAGGCTACAGATGCAGTACCTATTGAAGTACCAAATGCATTAAGAGAAGTAGGTACTTTAAATGCAAGTTTTGGGTTAAAGCATGAACCTTCAGGATTTGGTGTAATGGTGTGGGGTAGAAATATTAATGATGATGAATATATCTACACTGGATTTAATGTACCTGGTTCACCAGGGTCATATGCAGGTTACCCTGTTGTGCCAAGTATGTGGGGTATTACAATAAATAAAGATTTTTAATTTTATTAAAATAATATAATTAAACGGCGGTTCTTAACCGCCGTTTTTTTTGGGTTAAAGTGTCGCATTTATTAATGTAATTTAATTACATATATATATTTCCGTGCTCTGAATAATAATTTAATAGGATAATATAATGCTTAGAATATTTTTTATTTTAATAATCTTTTTCACTTCACCTATTCTTGCGAATACATTTTCAATTGATATGTTAAATGTAAGATCTGATGGCCAGAGTATGGTCTATTCTGAAGATGTTCTTAAGGTCGATGTTGGGGATACTGTTGTTTGGAAACCAAAAGACAAAGGTCATAATGTTGAGTTTATCATAGGCCCTGATGCTATTGAGCTACCAAAGAAAAGCAGAATCAATCAAGAGTTTACTTACACATTTGAAAAATCAGGCATTTATTTTTACCAATGTACACCTCATAAAAGCATGGGAATGATAGCTGTGATTATTGTTGGGGATGATCTAACAAATCTTGATCAGGTAAAAAGTGTAAGAGTATTTGGTAAAAGTAAGAGAAAGCTAGAAGAGATACTTTCACTTATATAATAAAGCTTGGTCTTATTTTAAATTAATTTCTTCTAGTCTAATTTTTAAGAAATCATTTGCTGAGATTGCATCCTGATATTTGTTTGGAGAAGTCTTATCAATACAGTTTGGTAGTGTCTCGATCATATAGTCAGGATTTAGATGAAGAAAAAAGGGTATGGAATATCTTGGTTGATTTTTTTTCTTGCCTGTAGGATTACAAACTCTATGTGTAGTTGATTTTAAATTGTCATTTGTAAGTCTTTGAAGCATGTCACCTACATTACAAACAATTTTATTTGACCCTACATCAATTGGTATCCATTTTTTTTCTTTATTTAGAACTTCCAAACCTTCTTGTTCTGTTCCTATTAATAAAGTTATCAAATTAATATCTTCATGAGCCTCAGCCCTTAATCCAGCAGAATTATTTTTTAATTCTGGATAATGTATCATCCTTAAAATTGAATTACCTTGGTTAATTTTATTATCAAACCAATTTTCTTTTAAATTTAGTGCTATAGCTATTAAGGATAGTATTTTTTTTCCAGTTTCTTCAAAATTATCAAAAAGATTTATCAATTCATTATTTATTTCTTTAACTTCTTTAATTAATAGATTTTCAGGCATATCTTTCTTGTATTCTTGACTCCAATAAGATCTACCATGATGCCAAAATTCTTTTTGATCTGGCATTTTCGAGTTTTTTGCTGTTTCAATCCCTAATGGAGTATAACCTCTTTGTCCTGCCCCACCTTTTATATGATATTTAGTTTTTATTTCTTCGGATTGATTAAAGAATTCAGCGGATAAATTCAGAACTTTTTTAATTAAATTAACATCAAGATCATGATCAACAATTGTGAAAAAGCCAACACCCTGGCATGCTTCAAAAATATCTTTACTGATGATCTTTTTTCTTTCATTTATATTTTTAATTGAGATTGTAGGAATTTTTTCCATTTTTATCTAATT
This sequence comes from uncultured PS1 clade bacterium, assembly GCA_902609025.1. Taxonomy (GTDB): domain Bacteria; phylum Pseudomonadota; class Alphaproteobacteria; order MED-G09; family MED-G09; genus AG-430-B22. The sequence goes on along the minus strand of CACLQD010000001.1, from coordinate 35,730 downwards.
TTTCAGTGCTGTTCCCTTTAGAACAAAACCACCTAAAGGAGTATCAATTATTACCTTAACGGGTGCCCATAGATCTAACGAATCAAAATATTTAAACCAATATCTCACAGATCCAGGTTTAGAAATTTCATCAAGAAAGTCACTTTCTTTGTAGCCGACTATTGGATCAAAATAACCAATACATTTTGATGTCATAACTTCCTGCTTACCTATCATAATTTTCTCTTCTCTTGCCGCTCTGACAAATATTGTTTTAAAAGATCTTAAGCCATCAAAACCCTGTGCAATAAATTTACATGGGTCTGAATATGATCCATGAACTAAGAGTGCGCTATAAGGATCATTGCTAGTAGAACCATACTCTTCCAAAAATTCTAATGATGGTATTTCGTTATTATTATAATTTGGTTCTGCGGTTAATCTAACAGGAATATTATCCTTATATTTTATTGAACCTTTTCTTGAGTTTCCTCTCCCAGTCAAGTATGAGAATTTATATAGTTCAGGTACTAATTTATTATTATTTATAATTCCTTCACTTTCAGTTGTTGAGATGAACTTAACGAATACATCTACAATCCCTGCTGCTTCTACCTCAGTTTTAAGTGACCAGTTTTTTTTATCACTTTTAATTATGAAGTTTGCATCAGCAATTTTAATTCCTCCAAGATTTACATAATAATCTATTCTTGTTTCGGCCAGCAAGGGGCAGGAAAAAATTAACAAAAAAACGACTTGAATATATTTCATTTATTTTTCCGATTTATTTACCAGTAAATTTTGGTGCTCTTTTTTCCATAAAATGATTAACACCTTCTTTAAAATCTTCTGATAAGAAACTTTTTTCCATTTCTAAATCTCCAATTGAAGCGGCATCATTTAAATTTTGGAAGAAAGCTTTATATATTTGAGATTTCATCACAGCAATAGATCTTGGAGACGACATATTTGCTAGATCTTTCACATATTCAAGAGTTGATTTCATAAAATCATCTTCAGGGAAGCAATTATTAATTAAGCCAATTTTAAAAGCTTCTTCAGCAAGGAAAACCCTTCCTGTAAATAGTATATCCATAGCATGGGCATGCCCAATTAGTTTTGGTAATATCCAGCTAATACCATGCTCAGCAATTAAACCCCTTCTAGAAAAAGCAGTTGTAAATTTTGCGCCTTCTGCAGCAAATCTTAGATCACAAAATAAAGTCATAACTAGACCAATTCCAGCACATGGACCATTAATTGCAGCTATAATAGGCTTTCTACAAGTAGCCAAAAATCCGAATCTTGTTTGAAAATGTTCTGCAATTTTTGGGCCTATAATTTCATTTTGAAGTTTTTCATCTATGTCATCTTCAGGAGTAATTTTATTATTTGACTTAGTGGTTTTTTTTAAGCCCTCCATATCCGCTCCAGCACAAAAACCTCTGCCAGCGCCTGTTATTATTATTGCATTAATATTTTCGTTATTTTCGATTTTCTTTATACCTTCTTTAAGGCCATTAAAAATATTAACATTGTAAGCATTTAATTTTTCGGGTCGGTTTAAAGTTAATATGGCAATATTATCTATTTCAGAATATAAAACATCTGAGTTTAAAGAATTTATAGGTTCACTTTTCATTTAATGCTCCATTAATTAGAATAAATTAAATGTTAAAACTTGAACCAAGGATATAATAGTATGAAATATAAAGCAATTATATGGGATTTTGGTGGTGTTATTACCTCAAGCCCTTTTGAGGCTTTTAATAAGTTTGAGGAAGCAAATGGCTTACCCAAAGATATAATTAGGACTATTAATTCTGAAAATTCCGACATGAACGCTTGGGCTCAGTTTGAAAGTAATAGTATTACAATTGATCAATTTAATGATTTATTTTTAAAAGAGGCAAAAGCTAAAGGTTTTGATATTAAAGGAAGAGATATTATAAAACTTTTAAAAGGAAGTATCAGAGAAAATATGGTGAGCTTCCTTAGAGAGCTTAAATCAGATTTTAAGCTTGGTTGTATTACTAATAATGTTAAGCCTTCTTCAGAAGAAAATACTGATAATGAAACAAAAGAGGCAATGTCTATATTTGATCATGTAATTGAATCTTCTATAGTAGGCATAAGAAAACCTAATCCTGAAATTTATATGATGTCATGCGATGCATTAAATGTAAGCCCTGATCAATGTATATATTTAGATGATTTAGGCATTAATTTAAAACCTGCAAGAGAGTTAGGCATGACGACTATCAAAGTAATACAACCTGAAGATGCTATTCAAGAAGTAAGAAATCTTTTAAAATAAAAGTTCAATTATGGCAGAAGAAAGTAAATATACTCCTAACTTAAGGCTTGGAATCAGACTAAAAACTCTAATTCTTCTTAGGTCTGTGGCTGTCATTGGGCAACTATTAACTTGTTTAGTAGTAGGCAACATTCTACTTTTTAAATTACCATATTTTGAAGTCTATATGACCATTGGTGCTTTGGCTTTATCTAACCTAATTTTATTTCTTTTATACTCTTGGAATAAAAGGTTGAGTGAAACAACAACTACTTTTGTTATAGGTGGTGATATAATTCAATTAGCACTTTTAGTTTTTTTCACGGGTGGGTTATCAAATCCATTTGTGATGCTTTTCATTGTGCCAATAGCGATTTCTATTGATAATCTTCCAATTAGATCTTCATTTATACTAATTATATTAACACTTGTATCCGTATCTTTAATTGGTCTTTATAATTATCCTTTAATCCAGAGCGATCTCTCTTATTTAGCAAACCCTCCTATAATAACTATTGGAATTTGGTTTTCCTTGTTGGTAACTATTCTATTTTTATCCTTATATGTTGGGAGGTTGGCTAATGAATCTAGAGAGGTATCTAGGGCTCTTAAGGTGACAGAAGAATTATTATCTAATGAACAAAATTTATCTTCTTTAGATGGATTGGCCGCAGCTGCAGCTCACCAACTAGGTACTCCATTAGGATCGATAAATTTAATTGCAAGTGAATTATTTGATAACGAGTCATTAAGTGCCCAAGGAAAAGAAGATTTAAGAACACTTACTAAAGAGATTCAAAGATGTAAAAATATTCTTGGATCCCTTGGAGAAAAATCATCAATTGATGATGATATCGTTAATAAAATTGAACTTCATGCCTTACTAGAAGAACTGAGCGAACTTATAAAAGTTAAAGGCATAAAAACTAATATTATTTTTGATTCAAATAATCAGGATTTAGCTAGTTTTATGATAGAAAGGCGATCTGAATTATTATTAGGCCTATCAAATATTATTGAAAATGCGGGTGAATTTGCAAAAGAAAATGTATTTATGAAAATTGCTAAAATTGATAATAATATTCAATTACTAATAGAAGATGATGGAGATGGTTTTTCTACTGAAATTTTACATAGACTTGGTGATCCATATGTTACTAGTAGACATAAAGATGATGGTCTCAAGGACGGGCTAGGTCTTGGCTTTTTTATTTCTAAAACTTTATTTGAAAGATTAGGTATTAAGATGGAAATATATAATAAGAATAAACCAGAAAGTGGAGCTGTAGTATCTATTTTAATTCCTAAGCAAGGATGGGTATAATTTTATGAATAATGAATTTGAAAATCAAAAACTACTAATTGTTGATGATGATCGTGTATGGCTAAATCAACTTTCAAGAGCAATGTCAAGAAGAGGACTAATCGTATTTGAAGCCCAATCTGTTAAGGAAGGTCTAAGTATACTTAAAAAAGAGAAATTTGATTATGGTGTTATTGATCTAAGATTAGATGATGGTGATGGATTAGAAATCATCACAGAGTTGAATAGATTAAATCCAAAATCTAAATCTATTATTCTTACTGGATTTGGTAATATCGCTAATGCTGTTTCAGCAATTAAACTTGGAGCAGTAGATTATTTGTCTAAACCAGCAAATATTGAAGATATTATATCTTCTCTTTTGGTTAGTAAGGATGAAAAAGCGCCTCCTCCCGACGAACCTATGAGTGCTAATAGAGTTAGATGGGAGCATATCCAAAGAGTTTATGAATTATGTAACAAAAATGTTTCTGAAACTGCACGCCGTTTAAAAATGCACAGAAGAACCCTTCAAAGAATACTATCTAAAAGAGCGCCAAAATAATTAATTAAGATTAGATAGAAAAAGTTCTAAAGCTGCGGATGAAAAATTAACCATATTTTCAAACCTATTATCTGAATTAGTATTAATATGTGATGAAATATTTTTTTTTCCAGATATAGCAAAACATGAATATCCTGCAGGATCACCATATCCATTTCCAGTTGGTCCTGCTGCCCCAGTTTCAGTAATGCACCAATCCGTTGAATACATTTCAACTCCTTTTTCCCCAAGCAACAATGCAAAAGGCTCACTACTGGATCTTATATTTTTTTCTTTAAGATCTCTTAACCTTAAACCAGTAACTCCTCTTATTGATTTTGCAGTATAAACAACTTGTCCACCTATGTAATAGGCGGAAGCCCCAGGTTGTGCCAATAAAGAGCTTGAAATTAAGCCTCCTGAGGACGACTCAATCACAGATATTGTTTCTTCTCTTTTAATCAGTGCTATTGATACTTCTTTGGCAATATTTAATAATTTTTCCATTTAAATTTTCCTAGTAAACCTTGTTCCCTTATCTGGAGGATTTTCAGGTGGTCCTGCAAAGCATTGTGCAATGGACATCCATTCATTAGCTATTTTTCCTGAAACCTCTAATGATGTATCATCAATATGTCTCACTTGTGTAACTACTTGACCAAATTCAGTAGCAGATCCCGATATTACATTTTCCTCATTATCTTCATTCCATTCCCATAATTTGTTTGAAGGTGATAATAAAGATAATTTTGGCATTTTTTCAGGTACTTCTAAATTTCTATTAATAAAGCTCCATCCAAAAGTATTAACGCCGATGACTACTATATTTTTTATTCTATCCGTATCAATTCTCTCAAAACCTAGTTGATCGAAAATTTCTTGACCATGAGCCCATGTTTCCATATGTCTTGCTGTTATACTGGATCTTACACTCATATCTGGACCAGCCCATTTTACTCTTTTTTTAGGATCAGATTCAGCAAACTCATCAGAAACTTTTTCATATTTTTCTTTCCATAAATAGAGAAGATCTAACCCCTCAGCACTATTTGATAATATTTTCTCATATTCTCTTGCAGAATTTCCAGATTTTATAGCTTCCATAAAATTTTGCATAAATTCTTTAAATTCGTTTTCTTTTTTTAAAGATAAAAGGGCAGCAATATTCCATACATGCAGATGATAAAGTACATCATTTATTGTCCAAGATTTAAATTGTGTATTTAATTTGAATGAGTCGTTATCAGCATTTATTAGCAAATTATATAATGCATCGCTTTCTTCTTTGAAATGTATTGCTTGTTCTAACATTTTTCAACCATCAATTTGATAACCATACAAATAGTAAAGGAACCCATATTAACGATGTTGTAACAAATCCTTTTATAGCTTGGTAAATAATCCATAGCCAAAAGTATCTTCTACAAAAATCTCTAATAGTTGCTATCATTTCATAACCATTCTGGAACTGGTAGATTATTTTCTTTTAAGAATTTAATATTAAACATCTTCCCTTTGTATCTATCTGCTAGATCACATAGGATAGTTACTATTGTGCTGCCTTTTCCTAAGTCTTTTGCTAATCGTTTTGCTCCAGCTATATTTATACCGGATGATAAACCTAAAAATAGTCCTTCCTTTTCTATTAATGTAAATACAATCTCTAATGCTTCAGCATCATCGATCAAATAAGGAAAATCAATAATACTTCCTTCAACATTTTTTGTAATCCGCCCCTGACCTATTCCCTCAGTTATGGAGCTCCCCTCTGCTTTAAGTTCACCATTTTTGAAATAATTATACATACTTGCACCATGGGGATCTGCTAAACCGATAGAAATTTCTGGATTTTTAGATTTAAGGTACTGACTTATTCCCGATAAAGTACCTCCAGTTCCAATAGCGCAAACAAACCCATCGACATTTCCATTAGTTTGTTTCCATATTTCTGGACCTGTTGTTTTAATATGGGCTTCTTTATTTGCTACATTATCAAATTGATTTGCCCAATATGCGCCATTTTTAAGTTTTTTATCTAAATCTTTTGCTAATCTACCTGAGTATTTAATATAATTATTTTCATCTGTATATGGTACAGCTGGAACTTCAATTAATTCAGCTCCAGTAAATCTTATTGCATCTTTTTTTTCTTGCGTTTGAGTTTCAGGAATAACGATTACTGTTTTATATCCAAGGGCATTACCAATTATAGATAATCCGATACCAGTATTGCCTGCAGTTCCCTCTACTATCGTTCCGCCTTTTTTTAATAAACCATTTCTTTCAGCATCTTTAATTATATGAAGAGCAGCTCTATCCTTAATAGATTGTCCAGGATTTAAAAACTCAGCTTTACCAAAAATTTCACAACCAGTTTCTTCGGAAGGCCCTTTTAGCCTTATCAAAGGAGTATCACCAACCAAATCCTGAATATCTTTAATTTTTTTCATATTTCTTTAATAATCTTTCTGGCTATATTTCTTTGTTGAATTTGAGAAGTTCCTTCGTAAAGTCTAAACAATCTCGTATCTCTATAAAACCTTGTAATAACATTATCCTCTAGATAACCTGCACCACCCATAATTTGCAATGATCGATCTGCAACTTTAGAAACCATTTCAGAAGCATAATATTTTGCTGATGATATTTCGGTTTCGGGAATAGTCCCTTTATCAAATTTTTTTGCTGCACTAAGAGTTAGTGCCTCGGCAGCTAACATTTCTGAATAACTGTCAGAAATTAGATTTTGTACAGATGCCATTTGAGAAATTGGTTTATTAAATTGAATTCTATTATTTGCAAATAAAATAGACTCTTTAATGAGTCTTTTTGCCTGTCCGACACATGTTCCTGCTACATGTAATCTAGCATGATTAATACCTCTAAGAGCAGGTTTGAGGCCTCCGCCTTCCTTTTCTCCAAGTAATGCATCTTTATTTACCCTACAATTCTTAAAGTAAACTTCAGGAGATACTGAACCTTTTTGTCCCAGCATTTTAGGAGTTTCACCTATTTCAATCCCGCTTAAATTTGAATCTACAAGAAATGAAGATATCCCTTTAGAGCCATCAATATCAGGATTAGTTTTTGCCATTACTAGAAAAACATCAGCATAAGGAGCATTGGTTATATATTTTTTTGTTCCATTAATAATATATTCTTCCCCATCTTTTTTTGCAGATGTTTCGAGCGATAAAGCATCGCTCCCGGCATTAGGCTCTGTTAGAGCAAATGATCCAACTGTCTTTCCAGATGCCATTAAGGGTAAATATTTATCTTTTTGTTGATCAGTTCCAAAATCAAGTAAAGCCTGTGAGCAAAGACCTATTGTTGTAGAAAAACGTGATCTGTAGACTGCTGAGGCTCTTGTAAATTCGAATGTAAGTAAAATTTGCTCTTTCATACTTAAACCTAGGCCACCATAATTTTTTGGAATGGAAATACCAAAAAGATCATTTTCTATAATCTTTTCCATGATTGAGGTTGATACTTCTCCATCATTTTCTAATTGTTCTTCATTAGGAATGAGAATGTCATCAGTAAAAGTCTTAATTTTGTTCAGATAATCTTCAAATTTCATAATTTTTTTATAAAATAATAATATCAAATATACACTTAAAAAATTATCTAATATGACTAGTTTTATTTCTAAATTTACTTTATTTAATTGTTAAACTTTTACTTCACTTAATTAAAGAGAATATGCCCATACATAGATATATCATAATAGCTTTCATTCTAGTCTTATCTCAAGACAATGCTTTATCACAGAATAACCAAACTGAAGAAATTGAAGAAGTTATTGTTATTGGTTCAAGGTTATCTGATAAAAATATAAATAATCTATTGCCAGCGACATATATCGATTCTGAGACAATTGATCTTTTGGGAATTGATTCTGGTGATGAATTACTTAGAAGTATAATTCAGCAAGGTACAAATAAATTTAACGATGCAGGAAATGCTATTGCCGGCGTAAATAGTGCAAGAGGAGATATTGGTGCGTATAACCTTAGAAATTTAGGGACCGGTAATACCTTGGTATTATTAAATGGAAGAAGAATGATTAACTCTCCAGGTTTTCAATCAGAATCTGTAGGCGGAAGTTTTATTCCAGTAAATTCAGTAAACACAAATACTCTTCCAATAGGTGGCATTGAAAGACTTGAGATTTTGAGGGATGGTGCATCTGCGATATATGGAGCTGATGCTGTTGCCGGAGTAGTAAATACTGTTCTCGATAGAGACTATGAAGGTTTTTCTGTAAGTGCTAAATATTCAGAGTTTGAAAATTTTGCTCGATCTGACAACAGGTTCATATTCAAATACGGTTCAGAAGTAAATGGAGGAAGAGGTCAGCTTACTCTTTTTTATAGTTTATATGACAGAGATCCCATAAGAGCTAGTGAAGACGAAAGAATGGGCGTTTCGGATTGGCGTAATTTTCCCGAAATTTCTGGAACAAAATGGGATAGCACAAGATTTCGAAGAGATTCAACGAACTCACCCTATGGTCAGTTTGATGTCATACCAAATGTGAGCAATTATGAATTTTTCAACTTTTACAACCTGACTGATAGTGCAGGTGAATTTGAAATTTTTCCTGCAGGCGATACACAATGTAGAGTTAAACTTAGCGATGATTCTTGTGTTGCACCTGATACAGCCACAAAAAGATATAATATGAATTCAGAAAGATGGATTTATTCTAAACTTAAAAGAGACAATCTTTCTATATCATTTGATTATGATTTAAATGAAAATCTAAGTTTTTTTTCAGACTTTCTTTATTATAAATCTGATACAACCCAGAATAACAGTCCATCATCAGCTTTTTCTACATCTAGAATAATTGTTCCAGAGAATAACTATTGGAATCCCTTTGGTCCACTCACTTTTCCTGATGGCACTAATAATCCAAATCGTATCGCATATGATATTTCTGGTCAGGATATTTCTCAGAGCATACCCGATGAAGGTTTACCAATTCTTATTGATTGGTATAGATATGTTGATATAGGTCCTAGAGTAGTAAATGTTGAAAAGGATACATATAGAATTCTTCTTGGACTAAAGGGTGAATTTAGAAATTGGAATTGGGAAACTGCAGTATTTAGTTCAAAAGCTAATACAGATGATATTACTTCAAATAGGTTATCAAATACACTTGTTGAAAGAGCATTAGCTTTATCAAGCCCTAATGCTTATAACCCATTCAACGGAGGTGGTAATTATATAAATTATATTTCAACTGGAAAAGACGGAACCCCAAGTAGAGATTCTGCAATAGAAAATGCGATTATTGATGTTTATAGAAAAGGGGAAAGAGAGCTTAATAGTGTTGATTTTAAAATTATTAATAATTCTATTTTTTCTTTGAGATCAGGACAGGTTTCTTTTGCGGGTGGTTTAGAATTTAGATCAGATAAATTTGAAGATGACAGGGATCCAAGATTAGATGGCACTATAAAATATACAGATAAAGATGGTGATACATTTCCTTTTGTCAGTGATGTTATGAATTCTAGTCCTACACCTGATAATTCTGGAAAAAGGGATGTATTTTCTGTTTATACAGAATTTTTAGTACCTCTTGTATCTGAGGAAATGAATATATCCTTAATAAGGTCATTAAATTTACAAATTGCTGGTAGGTATGAGAATTTCTCAGATATAGGTTCAAAATCCGTACCAAAAATAGCTATTGGATGGGAAGTTACTAAGGATTTATTTATAAGAGGTAGTTTATCAAAGGGTTTTAGAGTTCCTAATTTAATACAAATAAATGAAAGTATTGTATCAAGACAGTTATCTAGAGATGACGCATATTTATGTCTTCAACAGATAAGATCCCAAGGTCAAATTGATGACTGCGATTATTCTATTCAAAGAGTAGCCCAAGGTAGTAAGAAACTTAAGCCTGAGAATTCGACAAATACTTCAATAGGATTGATTTATAGCCCTAGTTTTATAAAAAATTTAAACTTCTCTCTTGATTGGTGGGAAATTGAAAAAGAAGATACTATAGGTTTATTTGGAGAAAATAATCTAATCTTATCAGACCTGATCTTACGCTTAAATAGTAATGATATAAATAATTGCTCAAATGTTAAATTTAATGAAAATGTAATTAGAGAAAGCATTGATCCATCTGAGGCAGAATCTTTCTTGAATGTGGGATTATGTCCAGTTGGATCGATAACAAGGGTAGAAGATTTTTATCGAAACTTAGATACTAGAATTATTAGTGGCTTTGATTTGGGTATTGATTATAATTTTTCATCTAGATTTGGATTCTTTAATATATCTGTTAATGCTACTAAGATTGACAAATTTATTCAAAAAGCTGGTCCAGATGTATCTGAGTTATTAGAAGCTCAGCAGCAAGGACTTATTCCTTCAGAATTTTCAATTCAAGGCTTTTCTGATTTATTAAAAAAAGATGGATCTCCTGAAATTCAAGCAAATTTAAAACTTTTATGGCAATTAAATAATTGGGGTGCTGGCTTATTTTTAAAACATACTGGTGATTTTGTTCAAACTCGTGTTAGAGCCAAAGATGGCGAGTACTGGACAATTGATGAATATAATAAAGTCAGCGGATATTTAGATTATACAATTAACAGAAATTCAAATCAGACAAGATTGAGATTTGGTATTAATAATATTTTTGATGAAAGAGCACCTCTTTCATCTGATATCTTTGGTTACTATTTTGATTTACATGATAATTTAGGTAGATACTATTATTTTGATATCAAATATGACTTCTAGAGATGAAAATAGTTCAAAATTATTCAGTACTTAAATATTTTGTTAACATTTTACCTATTTTGGTAATATTCTTATTCACCGCATTAAATGCAACTCCATCGAATTGTGAAACAGAAATTTTCAGAATTGATCGCGAATTCTTATCATCAAATTTTTCAAAATGCGAAGTTTTAGAAAAAAATTCAATTAGATTATATTTAAGCCCAGAAGATAACTCTGTTATTAATCCAAGCCCTTGGTTTGCCTTTAGAAAGTCAGCTCATAAGGAAGAAATTTATATAGAATTGTTATATGAAAAATTTGAGCACAGATACCATCCTAAGGTAAGCAATGACCTTATTAATTGGAAAAAAATCGACATGGATAATATTAAGATAGAGGATAATGGCAAAAAAGTTATTTTAACTTTTAAGGCTAATAATGACTATACATATATTTCTGCTCAGGAAATATTATCATCTGCGTGGTATGAGACTTGGTATAAAATAATAAGAGATATTAAGAATGTTACTATATCTGAATTAGGTAGTACTTCAGGAGGTCGTTCAATTAATAAAATCTTAATAGGAAATGATTTAGAAAATCCATATATTTTTTTAATTGGCAGACAACATCCTCCAGAAATTACTGGTGCTTTTGCTTTAAAAGCTTTTATCGAGCAAATATTGGATGATAATGCTCTATCGAATGATTTTTTGAATAATTATAATGTTATAAGCTATCCCTTAGTGAATCCGGATGGAGTAGATTTAGGCCATTGGAGGCATAATTTAAGAAAGAAAGATTTGAATAGAGACTGGGGTTTTTTTTCACAAATAGAAACTTCAATAATCTATAACGATATAAGAAAAATTTTAAACCATAATAAAATTGTTCTTATGATTGATTTTCACTCTACATTTGAAAATATTTTTTATATTCAGGATGAATTAGAGACTGACGGATATAATTTTGCTCAAGCTTGGCTTTTAAAAAATTTATCCAATAAAAGTAATTATAAATTTGAAATTAAGCCTACAAAAAATATCAATAATGGAGTAGCAAAAAATTATTTTAATTCTTTATATGGCATACCTGCAATTACATTTGAGGTTGGCGATAACACTGATAGAGAAACTATAATTAACTCATCAAAAAACCTTGCTGATTCTATGATGCTCGTACTTTTAGAGAATAATTAAGATACTTGATTTAATAATTTTTACTACCATATAAATAGATTATTCAAGGTCCTTCAATGCAAAATGTAGCAATAATTGGAACAACTGGCTCTATCGGAAAAGCTTTCTTAGAATATTATGTATCAGATAATACTACAGATAAAGTGTATTCTATTTCTAGATCTAAAAATAATGTTGAAGATAAAAAAATTGTCAATCTAGATCTAAATCTCACTAATAAAAATGATTATGTGAAGCTTTCATCCTTTATTCCAAAAAATAGTTTAGATAAAGTTATTATCGCATCTGGAGTTCTTCATGATGATGATCTACAACCTGAAAAAACAATATCATCCATAGATTTAGATAATTTTCAAAAAATATTTAGTGTAAATGCTTTTGCACCAGCTTTACTTCTCAAGGTTTTTTTTCCTATTATTAGAAGGAATGAAAATGCCTTAATTGGTATTTTATCTGCAAGAGTAGGTAGTATATCTGATAATAGAATTGGAGGTTGGTATGCCTATAGAGCCTCAAAGGCGGCTCTTAATATGATAATTAAGACTGCAGCAATTGAATTGGCAAGAAAGGATAAGACTGCAAAATTAATAGGCCTTCACCCAGGGACTGTCGATACAAATTTATCAAAACCTTTTCAGGGAGGAACACCTAAAGGAAAGATTTTTACACCATCCCAGTCCATTAATTACTTAACAAAAGTTATAGATAGCACAACTCCTCAAGACACTGGTAAGATTTTTGATTGGGAGGGTAAGGAAATTACTGCATGACAAAGAGAATTATTCACATATTTAAGAATGATCTTCGCCTATCTGATAATCCATCGTTTACAGAAGCATCTAAGGCTGGTCATATTGTTCCAATTTATATTGTTGATGAATCTGACTTACATACTGATTCTGCTCAAAACTGGTGGTTACAAAAATCATTAGAAAAATTAAAAAAATCTCTAGATAACAATCTTTATTTTTTTAAGGGCAATTATAAAGACATTATTACTTCAATTATTTCAGAAAATGATATTCAAGGTGTTTATTGGAATCGATCATATGACCCATACTCTATTCAAAGAGATAAAGATCTAAAATTATATTTAGAAGAAAATAATATTGAAGTTAAAACATTTAATTCATTACTTTTATGGGAGCCATGGCAAGTTGCAAAGCCAGACGGATCCCCTTATAGAGTATTTTCTCCATTTTATAGAAAGGGTTGCTTGAATCAAAAGGAACCAAGATTTCCATTACCCCAACCAAATCAGATTAATTATTTTAAAATTAATGGTTCAAAGGGTATTAAATCCTTAAATCTTATAAATGGTTTTAACTGGTATGATAAACTTAATGAACATTGGGATATAGGCGAAAAAGCAGCTCAAAAAAAACTATCTTTATTTCTCGAAGATGGCATCGAAGATTATAAAGATGGAAGAAATTTTCCTTCTAAAAAAAATGTCTCTAGGTTATCACCTCATATTAGGTTTGGAGAGATATCTCCTAATCAGATCTGGTATGCTGCTAGGTCACTAAAAGAAGATAGGAATATAGATCATTTTTGTAGTGAATTAGGATGGAGAGAGTTCTCTTATTATTTACTTTATCACTTCCCGTTTATTGAAAAAGAAAACCTTAATAAGAAATTTGATAATTTTCCGTGGACAAATAATTTGGAATATTTACAGGCTTGGCAGAGAGGTTCTACAGGATATCCAATTATTGACGCTGGTATGAGAGAGTTGTGGGAAACAGGTTATATGCATAATAGGGTAAGAATGGTTGTCGGATCTTTCTTAGTTAAAAATCTATTAATTCATTGGCATTATGGACATGCTTGGTTTAACAACTGTCTAGTTGATGCAGATAAGGCTAATAATACTGCTGGCTGGCAGTGGATTGCTGGAAGCGGAGCTGATGCTGCACCATACTTTCGTATCTTTAACCCCATAACCCAAGGACAAAATTTTGACGAAGATGGTATTTATACAAAAAAATGGATTCCAGAATTGTCAAAATTACCAAATAAATATCTTTTTAATCCATGGGAGGCATCTTCGGATATTTTAAATGAGGCCGATTTAGAATTAGGAAAAGATTACCCTTTGCCAATTGTTGATATCAAGGAATCCAGAAACATTGCTTTGGAAGCTTTTGAAACAATAAAAAATAAATCATGAAAAAAGAACTTTTGATTATTTTAGGAAATCAACTATTTCCCACCAACAAATTGAAAACAATAGGTTGTAATAATATTTTTATGGCTGAGGATATCGGTTTATGTACATATGTTAAGCATCATAAGCAGAAAATTGCCTTTTTTCTGACAGCAATGCGTGATTACAGAGATGAATTATCCGCTAACAAATATAATGTTTTTTATCAAGAAATTGATAACAAATACAAAAATTTAACATACATAGAAAAACTAGATAAAGTAATTCATGAACAAGATATTAATGAAGTTAAGTTTTATGAAATTGCAGATAAATTATTTCGAAATGAATTATTAAATTATTTAAAAAAAAATCAAATCAAATATTCGATCTTAAAAAGTCCAATGTTTTTAATAAATCATGAAGATTATGAAGATATTATATCTAAAAAAAGATTGTTCATGGCATCATTTTATCAAAAAATGAGAAGAAAATTTAATATTCTTGTTGATGTTGAAGGTAAACCAATAGGAGGTAAATGGTCTTTTGATGAAGAGAATAGAAAGAAATTACCTAGGGATATTAAAATTATTGATTTACCAAAAGTAGATGCATCTAATAACTTTGAACACATTCAGGGATTAGTAAAAAATCTTTTCAGTAATCATCCTGGTAAATTAGAAAAAACATGGCTTCCCACAAATAGAAAAGAAGCAAAAAAATGGTTCAAAAACTTTTTGAAATTAAGATTTTCAAAATTTGGAGATTATGAAGATGCTATAGATTCAGATGAGATTTTTTTATTTCACTCAGTTATAAGCCCTTTAATGAATATTGGTCTCTTACTCCCTAAAGAAATTCTAAATGAGGCTATAAAATATGCAAAAGATAAATCAATACCATTAAATTCTCTTGAGGGCTTTGTTAGGCAAGTTTTAGGATGGAGAGAGTTCATCAAAGTTGTTTATGAATTGAAGAGTGATGAGCAAGAGAATTCAAATTTTTTTTCAAATGAGAGAAAGCTCAAATCTTCTTGGTATGATGGTTCAACTGGCATCGTCCCACTAGATAAGGCAATTAGTGATTGTATCAATTATGGATATACTCATCATATCAATAGATTAATGGTAATTTCAAATATAATGAATTTGAGCAGAGTAAATCCTAAAGAAATATATAATTGGTTTATGGAAATGTCCGTTGATTCCTCTGATTGGGTGATGGGTCCTAATGTATATGGTATGAGTACATTTTCGGATGGAGGATTAATGTCAACAAAACCATATATTTGTGGATCAAATTATATACTTAAAATGAGTAATTTTAAGAAAGACGAATGGTGTGACACATTAGATGGTCTTTATTGGAAATTTATTGATGACCATAGACAGTTTTTTAACTCTAACCCAAGATTATCATTAGTAGTAAGATCGTTAGATAAAATAAAACCTGAAAGAAAAGAAAAAATATATAAATCAGCTAATAAATTTATTGAGCAACATACAGCGTAATGAGAAAATCTCTGCCAAATAAAACTTGTCCAATTTGCAATCTTTCTTTTAATTGGAGAAAAAAGTGGAAAAAGAATTGGGATGAGATACGCTATTGTTCGCAGGCATGTAGAAGTAAAAGATATCAACTAAAAAAAAGGATTAAATTTGCAGAATAATATATTTCACTTTGAAAACACTTATATGAATTTGCCTACTGCATTTCATTCATATGTGAAACCAAAAAAAGTAATATCACCAAAATTAGCAATTTTTAACGATGACCTTTGTGCTGAACTAGGATTTAATTTTTCGTCACTTAAGCCTGAAGATATACCAAACTTACTCAGTGGAAATATAATTCCAGAAGGATCCTCCCTTATTGCGCAAGCTTATGCTGGCCATCAATTTGGCCATTTTACAATTTTGGGAGATGGAAGAGCAATTCTATTAGGCGAACATATATTAGGTGATAAAAGATTTGATATTCAGTTCAAAGGATCAGGCCCAACACCTTACTCTCGAAGTGGTGACGGATTAGCTGCAATTGGACCAATGATGCGAGAATATTTAATTAGTGAGGCTATGCATTATCTTAATATTCCTACATGTAGAAGTCTTGCAGTAGTTGAAACTGGCGAAGATGTTGTCCGAGAACAAAAATATCCAGGCGCAATATTAACTAGAGTTTCGAAATCACACATTCGTGTTGGAACATTCCAGTTTGCTGTTATTCAAGAAGATAAAAATTTAGTAAATAAACTTTTTGATTACACAATAGAAAGACATTTTCCAAATCTTTTAGATTCTAAAAGTAAAGCACTTGATTTCTTGTACGCAATAATTGAGCAACAGGCAGATTTGGTCACTAATTGGATGAGAATAGGCTTTATTCATGGGGTAATGAATACTGATAATGTGGCATTATCTGGTGAAACAATTGATTATGGCCCTTGCGCATTTATGGATCATTATGATCCTTTGACAGTATTTAGTTCTATTGATCATCAAGGAAGATATTCTTTTGCTAATCAACCTATAATTACTCAATGGAATTTAGCCAGATTAGCTGAAGCAATCCTACCTTTAATAAGTGATAAACATGAAAATGCTTTGAAATTAGCAGAAGAGGCTATAAATACGTTTGCAGATTTATATCAAAGTAAATGGCTTGATATGATGAGACTGAAAATAGGCTTATTAACTAAAGAGAATGAAGATAAAGATTTAATAAGTGAACTATTAGATGTTATGCAAAAACATAAAACTGATTTTACAAATACATTTCGATTATTAAGTGAAGACACTTTACCAAATGAAGAATTTTATAAGGCTGAAGAATTTTTATCTTGGTATAAAAAATGGAAAGTCAGATTAAAAAAAGAGTCAAAATCTTTCGAACAATTAAGAGAGATTATGCAAGTTAATAATCCGAGAATTATTCCAAGAAATCATATAGTTGAAAAAGCATTAAAAAAGGCTGAAGAGGGTGATTTAAAAACAATTAAAGAATATACCAAAATTTTGAAAAATCCTTATGACTCTAAAATAAATATACCTGATGAATATTTTATGCCACCAAATGACAATGAAAAAGTATTGCAAACTTTTTGTGGCACTTAAAAAAGTGGATCACCTAAAATAATAGGTGATCCAAACTTTTTAATCAAAAGAATATGTTAAACGAAGCCCATAAGTATCAGGAACTCCACCCCATGTAAGACTAGTTAATACATTGTCTAAAGCAAAATCATGGTAATCTTCATCAGTAATATTCTTACCAAAAACAGTTAACTTAAGTCCACTTTGTGCAAAGGTATATGAAACACTTGCATCAAGTAATCCATATGAATCAGTTTTAATTGCCTCTGTCATAAGCGCATTGTTATAGAAGTCATCTGTATAAGAGTAAGAAATTCTAAAATCCAACTCAGCACCATTTTCTAGAGGTTGAAAGTAATTTGCCATAATGTTGTATGTCAATTCAGGAACTCTTTCAAATTTAAGTGCTGCTGCTGCTATCGGATCAGTAACAGGATCATATCCTCTAACGCCATCAGCATCAAACCCAAGAAATTCATCAAAACCTGCATCTGTATAACCTAGTGATCCTTCAATACTAAGTTGATCCGTTATACTTAATTTAGTTTCAATTTCGATACCTTCAATTGTTGCTTTCGCAGCATTTATTAGTCTTTGTATACGACCACTTGGACAGGTATCAATGTTAACGTCACACTCTTCGAGTGCTAATTTTTGAATATCATCATAATCTGCTTGGAACAAAGCAATATTCAATAGAATTTTACCATCATTAAATGTTGATTTTAAGCCTAATTCAATGCTAGTAACCTCTTCTGGACCGGGTTGACTGTTTAAGAAAGAGTCAATAGTTCTTGCCCTAGCATCAAACGAACCACTTCTAAATCCTTGTGTGTAGCTAGCATAAATATTTACATCTTCATTTAATGAATGAGTGACAGCTATTTTTGGTGTTGTGTCATCATATGTTCCGCTCCTCATTAAACCTGAAGATGGCCCAGAACAGGAACTAAAGTCTTTTTCACATGAGCCGATAGCATTAAAAGTTACATCCTTTGTTTCTTCTGTCCATCTTGCTCCAAGAGTAATTTTGGTTTTATCGTTAATTAAGTAGTCTAGTTCAGCAAATATACCAATACTATCATGGGACAACTCTGTAACACCTGCAATATCTGCTACACCAAAATCTCTTCTTTCTCCAACGAACATTTCTTGGTCAAAATAGCTAACCCCTACAACATAATCTATGTTTTCTGAGTATGAACCAGCATATCTTAACTCAAATGTCTGTTGCTCTTGCTCTTCATGGTTATTGGGGAAATGGAAAAGAGTAATTGGTGATCCGTCAAAATCTGTACTTGAGTCGTATGTTAATTCACGATATGAGGCTATTCCAGTCAATATACCTGAATCAGTTTGTAAATTAAATTCACCAATAAAAGTATCAATTTCAAGGTCATTACCACCCATTAAATTATGATTAATTTCATATCGATCTTCTGGAGGAGTATAACCAAATAGTTGTGTTCTTCTTAAAGCATCATTATTAACAAAATTTCTACTATTTGCTGTACCACTCTTATCAGATAAGAATTCACCAATAAAAGTAATATCTAAATTCTCAGAGGGTTGAATCAATAACATTGGTCTTATAATTGTAAGATCAACATCAGGTTTTGTACCTGACTCACCTTGACCAGTTTCATCATATCCTCTTGCTATAGCGCCATCTGTAGGAACCATGGAGCCACCATTATTGTCTTTCCAATATCCATCTCTCTCTCTAGACATCACAGCAATTTTTGCAGAAACTGTGTCACTTATAGGACCTTCAACACTTAATGATAGATCTCTTCGGCTATAATCTCCGACAGTTACATCTACTTTGGCTCCAAATTCGCCAGTAGGTCTCTTTGTTCTTACCACTATTGCGCCACCAGTAACATTTCTTCCAAGAAGAGTGCCTTGTGGGCCTCTTAAAATCTCAATAGATTCTCTGTCAAACATATCTAAATTAGCACCAACTGGAAAACCTAAATACACTCCATCTACAATAATACCCACTGTTGGATCAAGTGATCTTGTAGTGCCACTTACACCAATACCTCTAATTAGAAAATTAGGAGTTCCAGCAAAAGTCGCTGAAGGATGAAGTGTTGCATTTGGAACCATCCGACCAATATCTGTAAGGTCTAAGGCGTCTGAGTCGATTATCAATTTTTCATTTATCGCTGTTACACTAGCTGGTAGATCTTGAGCTGCAATTGCATTTGCACGCTTTTGAGATGTCACAACAATTTCTTCAATATTTGAAGTTTCAACTTCTTGAGCAAAAAGTTGTGTATTTAAAATTAATATTGCTATTAAAAAATAAGATATTTTTTTCATTCTATAAACTCCCACATATGTATTATATGAATTATATAAAAAAATTTATATATCGATTTTACAAAAAAATCATCGTAAAAATTATTTTTTTTTATTAAAAAAAATGGCGGAGAGAGCGGGATTCGAACCCGCGAGACGATTGCTCGCCTACACGCTTTCCAAGCGTGCGCCTTCGACCGCTCGGCCACCTCTCCTATAATTTATATATTTATTCATCATCAAACTTTAGAGCTGAAATGAATGCTTCTTGCGGAATATTAACCTGCCCAAATTCTCGCATTTTCTTTTTACCTTTTTTCTGTTTTTCTAGTAATTTCATCTTTCGTGTTACATCCCCACCATACAATTTGGCGGTCACATCTTTCCTAAAAGGAGGTATTGTTTCTCTCGCTATTATTTTACCACCAATAGCTGCCTGTACGGGAATTTTAAATTGATGACGAGGTATAAGATCTTTTAATTTTTTACACATTGTTCTGCCTCGGTTAAATGACCTATCCGTATGAACTATTACTGATAAGGCATCGACAGGCTCCTCATTAACTAAAACTGACATTTTAACTAGCTTTTCTGCTTTATAATCTTCCATTTGCCAATCAAAGCTTGCGTAACCACTTGATACTGATTTTAGCCTATCATAAAAGTCGAAAACAACTTCGTTTAGAGGTAAATCATAAACGACCATTGCTCTTGTGCCTGCATATGTTAGGTCAACCTGATGACCTCTACGTTCTTCACATAATTTTAGAACTGCACCTAAGTACTCATCAGGAACTAATATAGTCGCTTTTATCCAAGGTTCTTCAATAGTCTTAATGTTAGTGATTTCTGGCATATCAGCTGGGTTATGAAGTTCAATTACATCACCGTTGGTAAGATGAATTTTATAAATAACTGATGGAGCAGTAGTTATTAAATCTATATTAAATTCCCTTTCTATTCTTTCTCTAACTATTTCCAAATGCAGTAGACCAAGAAAACCGCATCGAAATCCAAATCCTAAAGCTGCAGAATTTTCTGTTTCATATTGGAAACTTGAATCATTAAGGCTAAGTTTTTCTATAGAGTCCCTAAGATCCTCAAAGTCTCCACTGTCAGTAGGAAATAAGCCGCAAAAAACTGATGGTTGAGATGGTCTGAAACCTTTAAGAGCATCTTTACATGGCTTTTGAAAATCAGTAATTGTATCTCCAATTTGTGTATCGGAAACATTTTTTATTCCTGCAATTATATATCCAATCTCACCTGCTTTTATTGCTTTAAGAGGAACTTTTTTAGGTGTAAAAATACCAACTTCATCAATTGTGTAGGAGCTATTAGTTCCCAACATTTTTATTTTTTGTCCTTTTGATAATTCCCCTGCAATAACTCTTACAAGAACTACAACTCCAAGATAAGAATCATACCAACTGTCAACAAGCAATGCCTTAGAGGTTTCGGATGTATCTTCTTTTGGTTGAGGTAATCTTTCAATTAGAGCGCCAAATATATCTTCTATACCCTCACCAGTTTTAGCAGAAACTTTTATCGCATCACTAGCATCAAGCCCTATTACTTCCTCAATTTGACGGCAAACTCTATCTGGTTCAGCAGCAGGCAGGTCTATTTTATTTATTACAGGAATAATCTCATGATTTAGGTCAATAGCTTGATAAACATTTGCTAATGTTTGAGCCTCTACACCTTGAGCAGCATCTACTACAAGAATTGAGCCTTCACAAGCCGATAAAGATCTATTAACTTCATATGAAAAATCAACATGACCTGGCGTATCGATAAGATTCAATTGATACTCGTTAGAATTACTATCTTTGTAATTTAACCTAACTGTTTGAGCTTTGATTGTAATACCTCTTTCTCTTTCAATATCCATAGAGTCTAGGACCTGATCTTTCATTTCTCTTTCGGATAAACCACCACAAAATTGTATCAATCTATCAGCGAGAGTTGATTTACCGTGATCAATATGTGCAATAATTGCAAAATTTCTTATGTTCTTAGTATTTTGCACTTTTATTTTTCCCCTATGAGCTTCTTAATTTTCCACTTGTGGCTTTTTCAATAGCTTGAATTATTTTTTCACAAATAGAATCTATTTCATTATCCTTTAGAGTCTCTTTTTTTGGTTGAATAGTAATTTCCACAGCGAGGGATTTTTTTGAATTTTCTAAGATAAATTGATCAAAAAGTTTGATGTCATCAATAAGGTCAATATTACATGAATTTATAGCATCAATTAATGTTGATGAGTTTACATTAATTGGGATGTCAAAAGAAAAATCTCTTTTTACAGCTTGTAAATTATAGAAAATAAATTCTTTGTTATCATTTTGAGTATTTATAACTTTTAATATTTCATCTAAGTATATTTCGAACCCTACGCATGACGGAATATTAAGTTTTGATAAGATTTTTGGATGAATTTCACCAAAGGAAGCCATAATTTCTCCTTTTTCAGAAATTATGTTTGCTGATCGTCCGGGATGATACCAATCTGATCCAGGAATAGCGTGTGTGAATAAATCATTTGAGATATTAATCAAATCTAAATAAGAAAATACATCACTTTTCACATCAAAAACATCTGCCTTTTCATTACCTTGCCAATGTCTTTCAGTGCCCGTTGATTTATATATTCCAGTTCTTAAACCAGCGGCAATTGAATTTTGTTGACCAGGTTTTGGTCCGCTAAAACCAGGTCCAATCTCATAAATTCCTATATCATTAAATCCTCTATTTTTATTTTCACGAAAATTGCTTATCAAAGAAATTAATGGTGATGTCCTCATATCTGATAAGTCTTCAGATATTGGATTTAATAGTTGTATAGGTTTCCTGCCCTTGGGTGATAAATCAGAGAATTCAGAACTAACAAATGAATAAGAGATATTTTCTATTAATCCTCTTGAAGCGAGGTTTCTTCTAATTAAATTTGTATTTTTTTGAGAATTAGTAAGTATAGGTTTTGAAGGCTGGTCAGAATTTTTAAGTGGTATAGACTCAACATTATTTAGTCCATAAATTCTAATTACTTCTTCTACAATATCTATTGGTAAACTAACATCAGGTCTCCATGAGGGAACTGTTATCTTAAAATTTTTATCAATCTCAAAACCAAGCGATAAAAGTATTTTTTTTATATCTTTTGGAGAAATTTTAATTCCAGAAATTTTCTCAATTAGTTTTATATCGAAATTTATTTTGTTATTTTTAAAATCTTCATGTAAGGCAACACTTGTCTTACTGGCTTTTCCACCACAAATATCTAGAATCATTTCTGTAGCTATATCCAATCCTTCTAAAACAAAATTTGGGTCGGTACCCCTTTCAAATCTATATCTTGCATCAGAATTAATATTTAATTTTCTTCCCGTTCTCGCAATATGAATCGGATCAAAGAAAGCAGATTCTAAAAATATATTTTTTGTTTCTATCTCTGAACCAAATTCTTCTCCACCAATAATACCCGCAATACCAAGAACTTTTTCATTATCTGCAATTACACATGTTTCTTCATCTAAGATATATTCTTTTCCATCAAGAGCTTTAATTTTTTCACCTACCTTTGCAAGTCTTGCACCTATATCTTTTGCTATCAGATCAGAATTATATGCATGAAGAGGTCTTCCTCGATCATATGTTAGAAAATTTGTTATATCTACGACAGCATTAATATTTCTAAGACCTATTTTCTCTAAACGGTTTTTTAGCCAGTCTGGACTTTCTTTATTTTCAATCCCTTCAATCAATCTACCTGCAAAGATATTACAAAAGTTATTATTTTTAGTAGATTTTGTGTAAACAGGAATACTTTCTTCATGACTTTTAAGTGTATTCATTTTCGTTACCTTAAGTCTTCCAAGTCCCTTAGCGGCTAGATCTCTAGCGATACCATAAACACCAAGACAGTCAGGCCTATTTGGTGTGATTGCAATTTCAATTATAGGATCAAGATCACCTAATGCTTTAGAAGCTTTATCTCCTGCCTTAGCTTTTTTGATCTCAATTATACCTTCGTTTTCATTATCAATATTTAATTCATCTCCCGAGCAAAGCATTCCGTAAGATACGATGTCTCTAATCTTAGTTTTTTGAATAACCATCTTAGATTTTGGTATTATACTTCCAAGAGGGGCATATATTGTTAATAGGCCCTCTTTTGCATTTGGAGCGCCACAAACTACTTCTTTTATTTCATTTCCTATATCAACCTTACAAACACTAAGGCGATCTGCGTTAGGGTGTTTTTCTGAAGTTAATATTTTTCCAACTATAAAATCTTCTAAATCTTTCTCTGGATTGATGATGTCTTCCACTTCCAAGCCAATTTCAGTTAGATTATTAGTTATTTCATCTAATGAGGAATTAGTTTCCAAATGTTCTTTAAGCCAAGATAAAGTAAACTTCATTTCTTTAATCCTCTAGATAATGTTGGAATATCTAAGGCTGAGAAACCGTAATGTCTAAGCCATCTAATATCTCCACTAAAGAAAGTTCTTAAATCCGGAATACCATATTTTAATTGTGCTAAACGGTCTAAACCAAAACCAAAAGCAAATCCCTGATAAATGTCAGGATCTATATTTGCTGATTTTAAGACATTAGGATGAACCATACCTGCGCCAGCAACTTCTAGCCAGTCTGACCCTTCGCCAATTTTTAAAACAGGTCCACTTCTGTCACACAAAACATCTATTTCTAATGATGGTTCGGTAAAGGGAAAATAGCTCGGTCTCATCTGAATTTTTGTGTTTTTAATCTCAAAAAAGGAGGATAAAAAAGTTTCTAGTGTCCACTTCAGGTGACCAAGGTTAGTTTCTTTATCAACTGACAAACCCTCAATTTGATGAAACATTGGTGTATGTGTTTGATCTGAGTCACATCTATAGGTTCTTCCAGGGGATATAAATCTAAAAGGAGGCTCTCCTTCTTCCATAGTTCTAACTTGAACCGGACTAGTATGTGTTCTTAAGACTGATTGTCCTTGATCTTTATCAAATTCGTCAAAATAAAAGGTATCATGCATTTGCCTTGCTGGATGAGATTCAGGAATATTGAGAGCATTAAAATTATAATACTCTGTTTCAATATCTGGTCCATCAGCAATCTCATAACCAAGTGAACCAAAAATTTCAGTTATTTCATCTAAAACTTGAGAAACTGGATGTATTCTTCCATTTGTATTTTGACTCGATTTTACAGGCAAAGTTACATCAACTTTTTCTTCTAAGAGTTTTTTGTTTAGAGCTTGGTCTAAAAAAAACTCTTTCTTTTCTTCTATCTCTTTGAGGACTTTATTTTTGAGGTCATTTATTTTAGGTCCTAATTTTTTTCTTTCTTCCTGATCTAATTTTCCTAATTCACTAAGGAGCTTTGTAATCCTTCCTTTTTTTCCTAACTCTCTGATACGAATTTCTTCAACATTACCATCGCTTTCAGCTGATTTAATTTTTTGAAGTATTTCTTTTTTAATAGAATTTAAATTTTCCATAATTATTTCCTGATGCTCTAAATTGCATCAATAATTACATTAACATAAATTAGGATTTATTTTAATGCGGATGTGGCTTTATTAACTAAATCTTTAAATGTTTCAGGATCTGAAATTGCAATATCAGATAAAACTTTTCTATCTATTTCAATATTAGCTTTTGAAAGACCATTCATAAAATTTGCATAATTAATACCATTTAATCTAGCAGCAGCATTAATTCTTTGTATCCATAATGATCTAAAATTTCTTTTTCTTTTTTTTCTATCTCTATAGGAATATTGACCTGCCTTCTCTACAGCTTGATTAGCTGCGCGGAAGGTATTTTTTCTTCTCCCAAAATAACCTTTCGCACTTTTGATAATTTTTCTATGTCTAGAATGGCTCGATGCACCACTTGTTACTCTTGTCATTATTTTCTTCCTTTATGAATATGGCAGGAATTTTTTTACAATCCTGCTATCTGGTTTAGAAAGAAGAGATGTTCCGCGCTTATTACGGATTTGTTTAGGTGTACGCTTTATCATACCGTGTCTTTTACCGGTTTTAGCTGCTATAATCTTTCCTGAGCTAGTAACTTTGAAGCGCTTTTTTACACCGCTTTTGGTTTTTAGTTTGGGCATTTTGCATCTCCTATTTTTTAATAAAATTATAGTTTGGCATTCAATAATCAAACACGGCATGCCCTGCCGGAAGATTAGTTAGATTGGTTTATAATATTTTTTTAATTAATACAACTAAAGAAATTTATTTTGGAGCTAATACCATTACCATTTGCCTTCCTTCAAATTTAGGAAGTAGTTCAACTTTAGCAAATTCGTCTGATTCAACTTTAATTTTTTCTAGTAAATCTGTACCCCTGTCTTGATGAGCCATTTCTCTACCCCTAAACCTAAGGGTAACCTTAACTTTATCTCCCTCACCAATAAATTTTTCAACACTCTTCATTTTTACATTATAATCATGCGTATCAATATTTGGTCTAAATTTGATTTCTTTTACATCAATATTTTTTTGTTTCTTTTTAGCTTCGTTAGCTCTCTTTTGAGTTTGATATTTATACTTTCCATAATCAATAACTTTGCACACAGGAGGATTTGCCTTAGGTGATATTTCTACCAAGTCTAAGCCCTCTTGCTTTGCAAAACTTAATGCCTCATCTATTGAAGTGATACCTTTTTTTCCGCCTTTAGAGTCAATTAAAAGAACTTCATTTGCCTCTATTTGCCCATTAACTCTTGGCCCTTTTGAACTCGAAGAGTTATTCCTAAAATTTCTAGTTATAGATTTATCTCCATTATTAGTTTTCTAAATAAATTACTTTTTAGAAACATTTAATATTCTATCGTAAACATCAAGTGTTTTTTTACACATATTTTCAAGTGAGAAGTTTTTATCAACATATTCTATCGCTCTTTTCCCTAAATTACTAATCTCATCATCATTAAGATTTAAGGCTAAATTAATTTTGTTTTTTAGATCTTCCATATCATTATTTTTAATCCTAAAGCCGGTATTATTTTCACCCTCTTTTATTGTTTCAGTCATACCCCCATTATTAGATGCAATAATTATTTTACCAGCTGCCTGAGTTTCTATTGATACTCTTCCAAATGGTTCGGGAGCTATTGATGGATATAAAATTATGTCAGATACATGATAAGCAAGAGGCATATTTTCGAAATTTCCTAGTATTTTTATATAATTTGAAAGCCCTAGGGTATTAGATAATTTTTCTAAATTACTGACATATTTTTCATTTCCTTCTTTATTACCAATAAAAATTATAGAAATATTTAATTTCGGATTTTCTTCAATAATTTTTGAACAAGCCCTTATTGCTAGTTCATGGCCCTTCCAACTTGAATATCTTGCAGGAAGGAGTATAACTTTTTGATCATCTTTAATAATCCATTTTCTTTTTAAATCTATTATTTCTTTTTCTGAAAAATTATTTGAAGTGTAATCTGAAGAACTTACTCCTCGAGGTATTATATCTATATTTGAGATGTCATAACTGTAATTTTCGCTTATTTTTTTCGCAGTATATTCTGAATTAGCTATAACAGCACTACCCTTTAGCATAATTGAATTATATTTTTTTTTAAAGTAAGATGAGTTTTCTGCATGACCATGCCATGTAGTTATGAAAGGAATATTTAATTTTTTTGAAGCATAATAAGCTGACCATGCTGGAGCTCTTGATCTTGCATGGACTAGAGAAACTTTATTTTCTAGAAATATATTTTTAAATTTATCAATATTTGTAAATATTTTATATGGATTTTTTTGATCTATTTTTCTTTTTAATACCTTAATTTCTTTTTCTTTTAAATTCTCAATCATTCTTCCTCCACTTGTCAAAACAATAGGTTCATAATGAGTATTCTTTAAATAAGATCCAATTTCTAGGACTGTCTTTTCTGCTCCACCTATTTCCATATTAGGTATAATCTGTATTATATTTTTAATATCAATCTGAGGCATTTAAATCCTATGGGTCAATCCTTCAAAAAATTATATACTAACAAGAAAGACTTTATAGCCTATAAAGAGCAAATTTATCATAAAAATAAAAAGAGTCTTCTATGGTTTGGAGGTTTAAATTCCGATATGAGCGGTACTAAAGCTCAATATCTTTCAAATTTTTCTAAAAAAAATAGGATTAACTTTTTTAGGTTTGACTATTTTGGCCATGGAAGATCTTCAAAGGAATTTAATAATTGTGTCATATCAGACTGGCTAAATAATGGCATCAAAATTATGGATCAAATAATAGATAATGAAGTTATTTTGATTGGCTCTTCGATGGGAGGTTGGATATCTACTTTAGTTTCATTGAAAAGACGAAAAAAAGTAAAAGGTTTAATTCTGATTGCACCAGCACTAGATATGACAGAAAACCTAATGTGGAAAAAATTTTCATCGAAAGAAAAAAAATTAATTAAATCACAGGGTTACATTGAGAGATATGTGGAGGATTACGATTCTAGTTATAGAATTACAAAAAAACTTATCGATGATGGGAGAAAACATCTTATTTTGAAAGATAAAATTAACTTAAATATTCCAATAAGAATTTTTCACGGTATTAAAGATGATTCCGTTCCCTGGAAATTATCTCTAGACTTAATGTCTAGTTTTTTATCAGATGATATCAATGTAAGTTTTAATAAAAATGGTGATCATAGTTTATCTAGTGATAGTGATCTTAAAAGTTTGGGAGAAGCAATCCTTAATGTTTACAATAACTAACTAAGAAATATCATTGTCCCATTCACTAATGACTGAACTGTCTTTTTCATTAATTATATATTTCTTTTTGATGTTACTTATTTCTTTGTTATTAAGCAGTTTCCTAAGAGCCCAAATAGCTGCACCCCTAACCAATGGTGAATCATCCTTTAAATTATCTAATGCATCTTTTGATAAAGATCTATTATCAGAATTACCTATAGCGATTAATACATTTCTTATAAAACGGTTTCTGCCAATTCTTTTAATTGGTGATGATGAGAAAAAATTTCTAAATTCTTGATCACTTAATTTTGATAGTTTTGATAATTTTAAATCTTCTTCTTTTTTGTTAGTTAGAAACTTTATTTCCTTAGATTTTGAAGCAAATTTATTCCAAGGACATATAGCTAGGCAATCATCACAGCCATATATTCTATTACCTATTTTATTTCTATACTCTAGTGGAATCTGACTTTTATGCTCTATGGTTAAATAGGATATACACTTTCTAGCGTCCATTTTGTATTTATCTATAAAGGCATCTGTCGGACAAATTTTTAGACATTTTTTACAGGTTCCACAGTTATCTTTTTCTTCAATATCCTCAGTTATAAATACATCTAAAAAAATCTCTGATAAAAATAACCATGAACCATAATTCTTACTGACTATGTTTGAATGTTTTCCTTGCCATCCTATTCCTGCTATTTCAGCAATATTTTTTTCCATAATTGGAGCAGTATCGACAAAAACTTTTAAATTACAGTTTAATTCTTTTGCTAACCAACCTCCAAATTTTTTCAAATTTTTTTTAATTATCTTATGATAATCTTCGCCTCTAGCATACACAGAAATATTTCCGTAATCCTTGTTAATTAAATTTTCTAATGGATTTTTATGAGGCCCATAATTTGATCCCAAAGAAATAACAGTTTTTACATCTGACCATAGATTTTCGGGAGACTCTCTTCTATGCTTGTTTTTAGCTAACCAATCCATTTCCCCATGAAAATTTGATTTGAGAAAACTATCTAAATTTTTTTTTACACTTTTTGGTAATTTTGGATTTGCAAAACCAATAACATCAAACCCTAAAGCTTGAGATTTCTCAATTATAAGTTTCTTTTTCTTGGTTATTTCATCTCTATTAGAAGTCGAGTGAGACATATTTTCCTCTTGGAGGGATGCTCATGATTTGGTCAGTTAATAGTGATCTAAAGCTTGGTCTGCTTTTAATTTTTGCATACCATTCTTTCAATCTAGGATATTTTTTCCATGGAATATCTCCTAGATAATCTAAACAAGAAATATGAGCTGCAGCAGTAAAGTCAGCATTATTTACTTTTTCTGAAACTAGGCAAAATCTATCATTTAATAAATTTTCAATATATTTGAGATGGTAATTTAGATTATGAATCCCAACTTTAATTCTATCTAATCTCGGTAACCCCCCACCTTGCCCTACATTAAGAAATTGTCTTTCAACTTTTTCATGAAGAACAATTTTTAATACTTCTGAATGAAATTTACTGTCGAACCAATCCATAATTCTTCGACATTCATTTTTTTCATTAATATCTTCAGGAAAAGTGGTTTCAAATTTTTCTTCCAAAAATTCAGTTATGGCATAATGACCGCAAATCTTATTTTTTTCGATTATTAGGACTGGCACATCACCAGAAGGATTAGTTCTAATAAATTCCTTTCTTTTTTGCCAAAATGCTTCTGTTATAAGGTCAGGATCAATATTTCTTTCTCTCAATAATAGTCTTATTTTTCTGCTGAAAGGACATAAAGGATAATGATATAATGTCGCCATTGTTAGCACTCTTTTGAAATATTATTTTTTATAATAAATATATGCTGTATAATTCTATATATTATTTTAACTTATTTTATTTAATTACCAAAGAATGATCGTATGACTATTACTATTTATAAAGGTGATCTACCCAAAAATCTTGATTTTGGAGATAGCGTTGCCGTTGATACTGAAACCCTAGGATTAATCCCAGAGAGAGATCCTTTGTGCCTAATACAGCTCTCCTCAGGTGATGGGACTGCTCATTTATTACAATTTGATAGAAGTAATTATGATGCACCTAATTTAAAAAAAATACTAAGTGATCCAAATTGTGAAAAGATATTTCACTTTGCACGTTTTGATGTTGCTGTTATTAAACATTATTTAGATATTAATTGCGCTCCAATTTATTGTACAAAAATAGCTTCAAAATTAGCAAGAACTTATACTGATAAGCATGGCTTAAAAGATATATGCAAAGAATTACTAGGAATTGAGATATCAAAAAATGAACAAACTTCTGATTGGAGTTTAGAAGAGCTTAGTGAGGAACAAAAAAATTATGCAGCTTCTGATGTTCTGCATTTACATAAATTAAAAGCAATACTTGAAGATAAATTAGAGAAAGTAAACAGAAAAGAGTTAGCACAAGATTGCTTCAATTTTATTTCTACAAGAGCATATTTAGATTTAAATGGATGGTCTGAAATCGATATTTTTAGACATTAGTTATGAATGAAATTAGATCGAAAAATCAAATAGATAAGATTAAAATAAAAAGGTTAAAGCTTTTTTTACCGATTTTTATATTTATTTTTATCTTATTTATTATTTTTCAATACATCAGCACCAAAAAAGTTTTTGTTATAGATGATAGTGATATAGGTAATTACTCAAGATTAACTTTTGACTCTACTTCTGGTGTTATTAAGCCACTATTAACAGGAAATACATCTGATGGAAGTTTTTATAAATTAACTGCAAATAGAGCTAGTCCACTTGGACCCGAACTTAAAGATATAGAGTTAGAAAAAGTGAATTTAGAATTTTACAATAAAGATAAACTCACACTTAATTTATTATCTAATTTTGCAAAATATCTTGCATCAACTAACTCAGCTATTTTATTTGATAATCTTGAGGGAAAGACATTTGATGGATATTCATTTATTGCGAATTCTGTATCAATGAATCTTGATACATCTTTTATTTTCATCGAAGGCCCAGTTACTGGCGGTAAAGAAAATGTAAATTTTTATGCAGGAAAAATCGAAGTTCATGATAAAGGGTCAAAAATTTTCTTTTCATCAGGCATTAGGCTAAAGATCTCAAAACCAACAAGTGAGTTAAAAAATGACTAGGAAAAATATTATAGTGATATTCATGCTTTTTTCTTTTTTCCTCACAGATGTAGGGCTATCTGATGAAGGCAATAATTTTTCTGTAGAGAGAGATGAGCCTTATGAAATTACTTCAGAAAATATGTTCATTGAAAGAGAAAAAAAAACTATCGGTTTTTCAGGAAATGTTATTCTAAAACAGGGCTCGGCCTATTTAACTGCTGACCAAATTGAACTTTTCTTTGATAATAATTTTAGTCAGGAGGGTTTTTATAAAATGTTAGCTTCTGGAAATATTTTGATTAAAAATAATGATTCAACCTCTATAACTGGCAATTTAGCAACTTATAATGTAAGTGATGAAAAGATTATTATGACTGAAAATGTTGTGCTAAAAAATCAAATGTCTATGATTAATGGAAACAAACTTATTTTAGATATAAATTCAGGAAAAATTGAGATTTTTGATGATAAACTTGACCAAGAGAGAGTCAAAGGGGTATTGGTAGATCAAGGTAATAAAGAGGAATAATAAAATGGTCGCTGAAGATCAAAAGCCTATTCTAGTTAAAAATAGTGATGAAGGGCTTATTATAAATAAAATAAGTAAATCATTTTCTGGAAGACCAGTAGTAAGAGAGGTAGAATTCCAATTTAAGTGTGGAGAGGCTATAGGTTTATTGGGCCCAAATGGATCGGGTAAAACAACTCTTTTTTATACCATTATAGGCTTAATAAAACCTGATTCAGGTTCGATTATTTTAGATGGTGAAGATATTACCGATCTACCGATTTATAAAAGATCCAAGAATGGTATTGGTTATTTACCTCAAGAGGCATCTATATTCCGAGGATTGACTGTCGAAGAGAATATTAAAGCAATTTTAGAAATCCTAGAAGAGGACAAACAAAAAGTAGAAGAAGAAATAGATCATCTATTAAAGGAATTTGATATAGATCATTTAAGAAGAACCCCTGCTTTATCGCTTTCAGGTGGGGAAAGACGAAGAGTAGAAATAGCTCGATGCTTAGCTTCACATCCAAAATATATACTTTTAGATGAGCCATTTGCAGGTATAGACCCTATTGCAGTTGGTGAAATTAGAGAACTAGTTTCACATTTGAAAGAAAGAGGGGTAGGCGTTCTTATCACTGACCATAATGTAAGAGAAACGCTTACTCTAATAGATCGGGCTATTCTTATTCATGAGGGTTCAGTTCTAATTGAAGGTGAACCTAATGATATTGTAGGTAATGAAGATGTCAGAAAGGTTTATCTCGGAGATAGATTCTCTATATAATTTCATTGTGAAGTTTGTTGATGATGTCATAAATTCAGTTACTACTTGTTTTGCAAGGTATTTTGATTTTGAAGGAAGATCTTCAAGGGCAGAATTTTGGCACTGGCAATTATTTAGGATTTTATTATTTTTATCATTGACATTCCTTGAAACAATTTTGTTTTCTGGAATTAATTTTACATTTAATTTATTTCTTCTGATACCTGAAATTTCAGTATCAATAAGGAGATTGCATGATATAAATAAGAATGGTCTCTGGTATTTATTGACCTTTACTATTATAGGCATAATTCCTTTGATTTATCTCTATTCATTAAAAGGCGATGAAACGGAAAATACTTACAAATATTAAACTAAAATAAGGGTCCATTTTTTGAAAAAAATATTATACATCTCAAAAATTTTCTTAAAAAATTTAATAAGTTTTATCCTATTTTTACCAAAATTTTTAACTGGTCTGATAATTATTGCAGGTATAGTAATTTTCCTTCGATTTTCTTCATTAGATAGACCAATAGATGTCGAGGATGGTTCGGCGTTATATATTCCTATGGAAGGTTTAATAGTTGAAGAGAAGACATCTAATACAGATTTAGGGGATATTTTTTTTCAAGAAACAAATACACCTCAAATTGATTTACATCAACTACTTAATGCGATTGAAGGTGCTAAGAATGATGATAAGATTTTAGGGATATTTATTGATTTAAGTGATTTTTTAGGTGGTTATCCTGCAGAGTTGCTTAAGATTACCAATCAATTAGAAGATTTTAAACTTTCAGGTAAATTTATAATTGCTTATTCAGACTTCTTTTCCCAGAGCGCATATATTATAGCATCTCCATCTACAGAAATTATTTCTTATCCATCAGGAGGAGTTTTATTTCAAGGCTTTTCCTCGAAAAGACTCTTTTTTAAAGACTTTTTTGACAAAATTGGATTGGAAGTAATTAATCTTTCTGAGGGTCAGTTTAAAACAGCATTTGAAAATCTAACTCTTTCATCAATGAGTGAGGACGATAAGAATCAACGCCTAAATCTCTTTAGCAATATATGGAAAGAGATTACTGATGTAATTGAAAGAAACAGAGAACTTAACCTAGGGTCAATTGATTATTTTTTAAATAATATTGATCAGATACTTGAACAAAATGGAGGTGATTGGGGCAAAGCTTCAGTTGAATATAAATTAATTGATAGTTTAGTAAAAAGGGGAGATTTAGAAAAATATTTCAAAAAAGAATATTCTAAAGATGAAAATGAATGGAAGCATGTTGATTATAGAAATTACTTTAAATCCAAAGAAAATAATGATGAAGAAAATACTGTTGCAGTTGTAAATATTTTAGGTCCAATTATTGACGGTTATCAAACTTCTGGCGCAGCAAGTGGAGATAATATTTCTGCTTTATTTGATAAAGCTTTAAAAAATGATCAAGTAAAAGCAATGGTAGTAAGGGTTAATACTCCAGGTGGCTCAGTATTTGCTTCAGAATTAATAAGAGATGCATTAATTCGTGTAAGAGAAAAAAATATTCCTATAGTAACATCTATGGGGGGCGTTGCCGCTTCAGGTGGCTATTGGGTTGCTGCTTCAACAGATTATATTTTTGCAGAAGATTTAACTATTACAGGTTCTATTGGAGTAGCTTCAGTAATATTTAATGCTGAAGGGACCTTTAACAAAATTGGATTAAATGAGGATGGAGTATCATCATCAGTATTTTCTGATACTTACAGAGGTATTTACTCAAAAAGACCTGATGAAAGATTAATTAATTTAAATAAAATTATTATTCAAAATATATATGATAAATTTATTAACCTAGTTTCTGAAGGAAGAAATATATTGATTGAGGATGTTAATAAATTAGCAAAAGGACAAGTATGGATCGGCAAAGATGCTCTTAAATTCAATTTAATTGATGAAATAGGATCTTTGGATGATGCAATAGAAAAAGCGGCAAGTTTAGCAGAAATAGATGAATATAATGTTAAAAGAATTTATAAGAAAAAAAGTCGTGTTTCGAATTTTTTACCATTTCTGATAAACGAAATTGGTATGAAAAACGAAATTATTAATAAGAATCTAGATATTGACTACAGGTTTGAAGCTCTTTTTACCAATATAAGTAACTATAATGACCCTAAGGCATTATATTATCTTTGTGGTACATGTTTATTTATTAATTAATCTTTCCACTTGCCTGCATAGAATTATACATTTATAAAACCACATTGATAATTTGGAGATACAAGAATGGCTGTTCCAAAAAGAAAAGTTAGTCCCTCTAGAAGAGGTAAGAGAAGATTAGGTCATAAAACTAAGGCACCAACTTTTGTAGAAAATAAAGACTCTGGTGAGCTTCATAGACCTCATCACATTGATCTTAAGACTGGAATGTATAATGGAAAACAAATACTTGCTCAGAAGGATTCTGAGTAAATATTTTGTTAAAAACATATCCTGACAATTTAAAAGGAGCTTTAATACTTCTAATTGCTTCATTAATTTGGGGTTCAACTTTTATACCACAAAAAATTGCCATGGACTTTTGGTCTCCTCTTCAATTTACGGCAATAAGATTCCTGATTGGAGCATTTTTATTATTAACAATCCTACCATTTTTTGGTTTACCCAAAAAAATAGATTCAAAATCTTTGATAATTTATGGTTTGACCCTAGGAACTTTACTAGGATTTGCTGCATTATTTCAACAGATTGGTCTTGTTACTACAACTGCCACTAATGCTGGTTTTTTTACTAGTTTGTATGTTTTATTGGTTCCAATTATAGGAATTTTTTTAGGTTCAGTACCACATTTTTCATTATGGTTAGCAGTCCTTATATGTATCATTGGTTCAATACTTTTGGCCGTGCCTGAGGGAAGTTTTATGGTAAAAAAAATTA